>NZ_WMLF01000250.1 GCF_014156695.1 Streptomyces durbertensis
GGGGTGCCCTTCCCGGAGACGGCCCTCGCGGAGGGCCGCCGTGTGCCACGCCGGGCCCCGGGTCGCGCGCCGCCGCCTCCGGGTGTCCCGTACCCTGCCGCCATGACGACGGAGATCAACGAAACGTCGAACGAGCCGGGCTGGGGCTCCGGCAGCGCCGTGATCACCGGCGCCGGCTCCGGCATCGGCCGCGCCGTGGCGCTCGCGCTCGCCGACGCGGGCTGGTCGCTCACCCTCGCCGGCCGCCGCGCCGACGCGCTGGAGGAGACGGCCCACCTCGCCGGCGACCAGGCGAGGGTCGCGACCGTGCCCACGGACGTCACCGACCCCGACGCCGTCGACGCCCTCTTCGCGGCGGCCGTCGAGCGCTTCGGCCGCGTCGACCTGCTCTTCAACAACGCCGGTACCTTCGGTCCCGCCGTCCTCCCCGACGAACTCTCCTACGAGGACTGGAAGTCGGTCGTCGACGTCAACCTGCACGGCGCGTTCCTCTGCGCCCGCGCCGCGTTCCGCGTGATGCGGACCCAGACGCCGCAGGGCGGCCGGATCATCAACAACGGCTCGATCTCCGCACACACCCCGCGCCCCCACTCCGTCGCCTACACCGCCACCAAGCACGCCATGACGGGCCTCACCAAGTCCCTCTCGCTCGACGGCCGCCCGTACCGCATCGCCTGCGGCCAGATCGACGTCGGCAACGCCGCCACCGAGATGACCGCGCGCATGCGCAGCGGAATCCTCCAGGCCGACGGCCGCACCGCCGTCGAACCCGTGATGGACGCCGACGACGTCGCGCACACCGTACGCCACATGGCCGAACTCCCCCTGGAGGCCAACGTCCAGTTCGCCACCGTCATGGCCACGGCCATGCCGTACATCGGCCGCGGCTGAGCCCGGGCGGGGGCTGCCCCGGACGCGGGTGTGCCGGGAATGCACGGACGCAGACGTCTGTTGGATCCGGCATGAGCGAGCAGCAGCCGGCGGCCACCGCGGCCACCGCCCCCGAGATCCTGCGCTACACGGCCTTCTCCACCTCGCCCGACGGCGGCAACCCCGCCGGCGTCGTCCTCGACGCCGGCGGGCTCGACGCCCCGGCCAGGCAGCGGATCGCCGCCGAGGTCGGCTACTCGGAGACGGCGTTCCTCACCCCGCCCCCGCCGGAGCCGGCCGCCGAGACCGAGCCCGGCGTACGCGCCTTCACCATCCGCTACCACAGCCCCGAGGCGGAGGTCGACTTCTGCGGGCACGCCACCGTCGCCACCGCCGTGGCCCTCGCCGAGCGGCACGGCCCGGGCGACTACGCGTTCGCCACCCGCGTCGGCGTTGTCCCCGTCACCGTCGACGACGGGCTCCGGGCCACGCTCACCAGCGTCCCGCCCCGGATCTCCGACATCACCGACGTCGACCTGACCGCCGTCCTTGAAGCGCTGCGCTGGCCCTCCGCCGACCTCGACCCCGCCCTACCGCCGCGCATCGCCTACGCCGGCAACGACCACCTCGTCCTCGCCGCCGCCACCCGCGCCCGCCTCGCCGAGCTCGACTACGACTTCGACGACCTCCGCGCGCTGATGCTGCGGCTCGGCCTCACCACGCTGCAACTCGTCTGGCGGGAAAGCGAGACCGTCTTCCACGTCCGCGACCCGTTCCCGGTCGGCGGAGTCGTCGAGGACCCGGCGACGGGCGCGGCGGCCGCCGCGTTCGGCGGCTACCTCCGCCTGCTCGACCTCGCACCCGACGGCGCCGTCCTCACCCTCCACCAGGGTGAGGACATGGGCCGCCCCGGCCTCCTCACCGTCACCCTCCCCGAAGACGACCCCCGCATCCACGTCTCCGGCACGGCCACGGCCCTGGGGTGAACCGCTCAGACAGCGATCCCCGTCCTGACTGCCGTACCCCTGGCCGAACGCCCGGCGGAGGCGTTCGGCGGCGCACAACACCGCCAACGCGTGCACCACCTCTGGAGGGATCTCCACCCACTGCTGACCGATCGCGTCCTCGTGCGGCCCGTCGTGCCCGGCTGTACGCGCGCAGGGCAGGCGTGCGGCGACCAGAGGCGGCCTCTCCTGCCACGGAGGTCGGCGCCGGCCGCACGGCTCAACAGTCACGCTCGCCGCATTGTCCCGGTGGCGGTTCATCGGGCCGCCACCTTCGGGTCGTCGAACTCTCCCTGGCCGAGCGGTACGCAGGTGGTGCACGCGCGATGGGACCAGCCCGGGCCGGTGTTCTGTTCGACGATCCACACCGTCCACACAGTCGCGTCCTGGTTCTCGCACCGGTGGCAGCGTTGTCCCGTCACTGCGCCACCCGCCGGCGCTCGTGGCAGTGGCAGACGCAGACCTCGTAGTGGACGCCATAGCCGGGCGACGGGCGCGCTTCCCCGTGCGTACAGTCGTCATGAGCCCGGATACGGCACTCCCAAGAGATGTAGGCGGCGGGCTCGGTGCTACGACCACCGGGCGGAGCGGCTACCAACGCCGCGCGCGGCGTTGGTTGTTGCGGAGCGAAGCGAAACGGAACGACCATGACTCACCTTCGTGACGTGTCGAGTACCGACTGTCACGAGCCTGCCCGACTGCGAGGTCCGAGACTTTCATCAAGAAATGAAAGTGCCGACCGGGTGACGGCGGTCAGATGCCCAGCCAACGAGAGTAGGCCCTGAGCTGTGGTGACGGCGTCCCCCGGCGCCGCAGCAGGGCCAGCACCGTCTCCCTCGTCGTCGGGTGATAGCGGGTCTGCGCTGGCGCCGCATCGCGGGCACTGATCAGCGCGTGCAGCGCCTTGTCGGCACGGCCCAGTTGCTCGTAGGCGCGAGCCATGTCCATCTGGTGGTGTCCTTGCCGATTCAACGCCCAGCCCGACGGCAGCCGCAGTCGCTCACCGTACTCAACCGCTTGCCCCGGCTCGCCCAGATCGATGAGAGTGGACACCTGGTGGATGCCTACGTTGACCTCGTCGAATACAAGACCATAGGGGTCTGGCTGACCCTTGATCCGGTGTGCGACCTGCTGGGCTTCCCGAATCCGGCCACGCACGTCCACCGCGCTGGAGCCGCCTCTCCGCCGAGCATGAATGACGGCCGCCTTCAACTGCATCGTTCCGAGAAGCGACTGAGCGCGCACGTTCCCTCGGCGGGACGGCTCCTCCAGCATGCGTTCCACCAGTGCCACCTGACGAAGGCCGATGTCGTATCCGCCGTGATGGAGGAGATAGTCGCTGCGGTAGTGACACACGACTGCCGGAAGGTAGGGATCCGCCGACAGCGCGCTCGCCGCTTCCATCCTCTCGAGGGCCAGCAGTCCGAGATCGAGAAAGCCCAGCTTGTGCGTGAAGTAGCGGGCCAGGCAGTACATGATGGCCAACGCCGAATACACCCGCTGACGGTCCGGCCCAGGTGGCGTCGTGTCGGCGATCGTCACCAATTCGCCGATCAGAGCCGGGCCCTCGGAGCCGATGACCAGGTACTCGCCGCGTAGTCGACTGGTCTCCAGGCGGCTCAGATCGACTCGCACCGCCTCAAGGTTCCGTGGCTTCGCGCCCTCTTCCCTTGAGAGTCCGGGGCTGACAATGGCATGCCTGATGGGCTGGACGAACTCCTCCAGCCGATCCCGTCGGAGAGCGTCCATATAGGGCTGCCCGGTGAGGTCGGTGACGGGCACACGCAGCGCACGCGCACAGGCCGCTGTCACCGTCGGTGATGCCGCCAGGTGGCCGCTCTCCACCTTCGTCAGGGTGCTGTACGAAACGTGAGATCGCTGAGCCAGGCCATGCTGGGTGAGCCCTCGCTGGTTCCGGATGGCCTTGATGCGTCGGCCGACAGAGATGTCGTACCGCAGACCGGGGGCGTCGGACATGCGCACTCCGTTTCTGACTCGACGCCTGGAACGGTACTCGTCGCGAGCCGCGCGTGTGGTGAATCCTCGAACGGCGGGGGACGGTTGTCGTGCTGTGATGGCGGCATGACTACTCGCTTGCTCCATCTCTTCGGGTGTGCGGCTCCGCCCGTGCTTCACGTCCGGAGTGCCGTTGCCACCGCTCAGGCGGAAGGCTGGGAGGTCTGCCTTGGCCTCACGCCGACCGCTCACTCCTGGCTCGGGGGCCGGGTGGCCGATTTGGAGGAGCTGACCGGCCACCCGGTGCGCACCCAGTGGCGTCGGCCCGGCGAGAGCGTGGCACCCTGGCCGCCCGCCGATGTCATCGCCGTCGCGCCCGCGACGCTCAACAGCATCAGCGCGCTGGCGCTGGGCTTGACTCCGTCCTACGTCGTCGGCGTCGCAGCCGAGGCGATCGGCGCCGGAGTGCCCGTGGTGGTGATGCCCTGCGTCAAGACCACTCTGGCCGCTCATCCAGCGATGGACCGCTCAGTGGAGACGCTGCGTTCGGCAGGGGTGCGCGTGCTCTACGGGGAGGGCGGGTTCGTACCGAACCCGCCGGGGCAGGGCCGCCCTGAGGAGTACCCATGGCGGTTGGTGCTCGACGCGGGCGAGCATGCCCTCGCCAATGCGCGGCCAGCGAAACCATGAGGGGCCTGCGCGGACACCGGGGTCAGGGTTCGTCGTTCTCCGGGGGGTGCCAGGCGGGCCACTCCTCGGAGCCGTCCACCCAGTGGACCTGCTCGGGATCGTCCAGGTCGATGTCGGGGAACACCTCTCGCACCCGCGCCTCGAAGTCCTCGCGCGCGAGCGGTTCCCAACCGATCCCGCGCAGCCAGACCAGCCGGTAGCGGCTGTTCTCGCCGAAAGACCCCACGACCACGGGGTACTCGGGCTCTGGCGGGCGCTTCTTCTCCATACCCAAGCGTGGGCACACCGCACACCACCACGCATCCGGAGTACCGCCGAACGAGGGACGGGCCGGGCCATCCAGTCTGGATGACCCGGCCCGTCCCCTCGTCGGATCGGTCGACCGTCCCCGTCAGCAGTACGGGATGGGGTTCAGGTTCTTCGCGTAGCGGGCGGAGACCCAGCCGCGACCGTCGGACAGCTTGTACCAGATCTTGTTGCCGTCGACGTGCGCGCCCTTGGTCTTGCAGGCGACCTTGAAGACGGTGCCGGGCTTGAGCGAGCCCTTGGCGTGGTGCGAGGTGTTCGGGCTCTTGCGGATCGTCAGCGGGCTCTTCGAGATCACCTTGGCCTTGCCGTGGACCTTGTGGTTGCCCTTGCCGTGACCGTCCTTGCAGTCACAGTGACCCGGCTTGCCCTTGTCACCCTTGGGTCCCTTGTCACCCTTGGGTCCCTGGGAGCCCTGAGGTCCCGGCTTGCCCTTGTCGCCCTTCGGGCCCTTGTCGCCCTTCGGACCGGGACGACCCTTGTCCCCCTTGGCTCCCTTGTCGCCCTTGTCGCCCTTGTCGCCCTTCGGGCCCTGGGGGCCGGGGTCGCCCTTGGGTCCCTTGTCGCCCTTCGGGCCCTGCGGGCCGCCCGGCGTCCCGGGCTCACCACGGTCGCCCTTGTCGCCCTTGGGGCCCTGGTCGCCCTTGGGTCCGGGGCGGCCCTTGTCGCCCTTCTCGCCCTTCGAGCCCTTCGGACCCTGGTCGCCCTTCTGACCGGGCTTGCCCTGCTCGCCCTTGGGACCCGGGCGGCCCTTGTCGCCCTTCTCGCCCTTCGGACCAGGCTTGCCCTGGTCACCCTTCTCACCCTTCGGGCCCTGGTCGCCCTTGGGACCGGGCTTGCCCTTGTCGCCCTTGTCGCCCTTCGGGCCCTGGTCGCCCTTGGGACCGGGCTTGCCCTTGTCGCCCTTCGGGCCGGTGACCGGGGTGGCCACCGCGAACGGCCACGGCGAGTGGTGGACGTCCTTCGCCTCCCACTTGCCGCCCGTCAGCGTCGTCCCCTCGGGGGCGTCGTTGTCGACCCGGATCACCACGGACAGGCGGACCTTGCTGTTCGGCTCGAAGCCGAACGCCGTGCGCTCACGCCAGGTGCAGGTGAGGACGCGCGCGTCGTCCGAGAGGCCGCAACCCATCCGCGTCGGCTCGTCGTTCCAGCGGAAGGTGCTCTCCCCGAACCTCGTCTGGCGGGGCGCGGTGACCCGGAAGGCCTTGACGTCCGCCCAGTCGTCGCCGTTGGTGGCGACGAGCGTGACCTCGCCGTACTTCCCCGGTGCGATCGAGGAGACGTACGGCTGGGACATGGTGAGGTTGCTGGAGTCCGCGAACGCCGGGACGGCGGGCGCGAGGAGGGTGGCGGTGGCCAGCGCGGCGACGGTCGCCAGACGGCCTCTGTGTGCGGGCTGCATGTGGGCACTCCGGGGAGCAGGGGGGAATCGACGTGGACCACCCCGACGCCGGCCCCGACGTGCGAAGACGCCCGGGGCACGACGGGGCGGCACCTCGGCAATTGCGCCGGAACCCCGGCCGATCTCCCGCCCGACACACCGCGCCCCGCACATTGTCCCCTGCTCTCCGCCCGGAAATCCCTCTTTCGTAGCAATGCGCGGTTCCCCGTCCGGGGTAACGCGGGAGGCCCGATACTGACGGCGGTGCGGGCGCGGCGACGGCAAATGTGCCGGTCAGGGGCTGATCAGGCGCCGCGCGCGGGTGCAACCCGAGCGTCAACCCGGGGGCAGCGGCCCCGCTCCGCGCAGGCGGTCGAGTTCCCTGCGGTCCCGCTTGGTCGGTCGGCCCGCGCCCCGCTCGCGTACTCCGGCCGGCGCGACGGCCTCACGGGGTGGCGGTGGCGGGCTGTTGTCGACGTAGGCCTCGGCTGCGGCCGGCGCGCCCACACGCTTGCGGAGGATCTTCTCGATGACGACGATCCGCTCCCGCCCGGCGTACCGGAGCCGTACCTCGTCGCCCGCCTTCACCGCCTGCGCCGGTTTGGCCCGGTCGCCGTTCACCCGAACGTGTCCGGCCCGGCAGGCGGAGGCCGCGAGCGACCTCGTCTTCACCAGCCGCGCGGACCAGATCCACACGTCCACCCGGACGGTTCCCTCACCACCAGCCATGCCCCCGACGATACGCCGTCCGTGACCGTCCCCGGGGCCGGGAACCCGTGAGCGCGTGGGCGGCGTCCCGGTGGCGGGAGGGGCGGTAGTCCCTCGCACTCCGACCACAACCCACGGGAGTCGCCGTGTCCGGGAACGTTGGAACGACCGCCGACCGGTACCTCTATCTCGTCCGGCACGGCGAGGCCACCGACGACGAGTCCCGGCTGACCGGTGTCGGGCGGGAGCAGGCACGGGCGCTGGGGCGCCGGCTGCGCGGCGTCGCGTTCGACGCCTTCCGGTACGGGCCGCTGCCGCGGGCGGTGGAGACCGCCCGCCTCGTGGCGGGCGAGTGGGGCGAGGGCGGTGCCGTGCCGGAGGTGTCGGAGGCCGCCGGGGACTATGTGCCGTACGTTCCCGAGCGTGCGGAGCTTCCCGCGGAGCACGCGGCGCTCGCCGACCGGCTCGCCGACGTCCCGGCGGACGAACGCCGACGCGGCGCTGAGCTGGCCGCGCGGGCGCGGGCCGCGTTCACCGGGCCGGTGCCGGACGGGGGCCGCCCCCGGCGGGAACTCGTGGTGACCCACGCCTTCCTCGTCGCCCACCTCGTCGCCGAGGCCCATGACGCCCCGCCCTGGCGGTGGATGGGGCTGAATCCGGCCAACGCCGGGCTCACGGTCATCCGTTACGCGGCGGACCGGCCGGCGGCGGTGCTCTGCTTCAACGACCTGTCCCACCTGCCGGAGGAGGCCCGCTGGACCGGCTTCCCGCCGGCGCTGCGCGTGTGAGCCCGGGCGGCGGGGTGCCGCCGGCCAGGGGCCGGTGATCGGCGGAAAACACCACTTGTC
>NZ_WMLF01000251.1 GCF_014156695.1 Streptomyces durbertensis
TGCCGAAGCCGTCGGCGTTGACCGTGCCGTAGCGCTGCCGGCGGGGCGCCCACGACTGCTCGTACAGGCCGTGCGGCGGTTCGCTGACGACGGCGGCCAGGGTGGTCTCGGCGCCGACGTAGGCCAGGTGGCGGCACATCAGTCGGTCACCTCCGCGTCGCGCGCGGTGCGGAACCCGGCGAAGATCTGGCGGCGGATCGGGTGGTCCCAGTTGCGGAACGTGGCGCGGCAGGCGACGGGGTCGACGCCGAACGCGCCGCCGCGCAGCACCTTGTAGTCGCCGCCGAGGAACACCTTCGAGTACTCGTCGTAGGGGAACGCGGTGAAGCCGGGGTAGCCGGTGAAGTCGGAGGCGGTCCACTCCCAGACGTCGCCGAGCAGTTGGCGGGCTCCGCAGGGTGCGGCGCCGGCCGGGTAGGCGCCGGCGGGGGCCGGCTCCAGGTGGCGTTGGCCGAGGTTGGCGTGCTCGGGGCCGGGGGTGTCGTCGCCCCACGGGTGGCGGCGGGAGCGGCCGGTGGCCGGGTCGTGCCGGGCGGCCTTCTCCCATTCGGCCTCGGTGGGCAGCCGCCGCCCGGCCCAGCGGGCGTAGGCGTCGGCCTCGTACCAGCACACGTGCATGACCGGCTGCTCGGGCGGTACGGGTTCGACGTGGCCGAAGCGGCGGCGCAGCCAGGTGCCGCCGTCGCGGCGCCAGAACAGCGGTGCGCGCAGGCCGTGTTCGCGCACGTACGCCCAGCCGCGCGGGTGCCACCAGCGCGGCTCGTCGTAGCCGCCGGCGTCGACGACACCGGCTTCGGCGAGGACGCCGAGCTGTCCGGGGGTGTCCGCGAGGGCCTGGCGGGCGCCGGCCCAGGCCGCCCTCGCGACGACCGCCGGGTCCGCCTCTCCGGCGAGCGCTTCGGCGGCGTCGGCGGCGGCCTCGGCGACGGTGAGGATCGTGCCGGCCACCGGGTGGGCGACGGCCGCGTTCGCGGACCGGGCGGCCCGGCGCAGCGCGGTCGCCAGGTCGCCGCCCTCCCCCACCACCTCGGCCATGCCGCGCAGCAGTTGGGCGAGGATCGTGCCGGAGTTGCCGCGCGCGCCGATCAGCGCGCCGTGCGCCATGGCGTTGACGGCCTCCACGGTCGTCGGGTCGCCGGCCGCGGCGGCCTCCACCGCCTGGGCCGCGGACTCGACCGTCAGGTACAGGTTCGTACCGGTGTCCGCGTCGGCGACCGGGTAGACGTTGATCGCGTCGATCGTCTCGCGGGCCTGGCCCAGGGTGTCCAGGGCCCGGGCGCACCAGGTGCGCACCGCGGCGGCGTCGAGCGGGTGCGGCACGGACGGGCCTCCTTCAGCGGTCTGATCCGGACAGACCCTAGTCGCGCGGCCCGCCGCGCGGCACCGGGCCGACGTCGGAGGCCGCTTCCCGGCGGGCGGGAACGGGCTGATTTCGATGTTCGACCTCGGCCGTTGTATGCTTCTCCGGTTGCCTGACAGAAGTCAGGTCTTCCTCCCTGGCGCAGCCGGTGGCCCCCCGACATCCGACGGGTGGCGGCATGCTTCGTCCGGGATTCACCGTACGTGCATCTGAAGTCTTTGGAGTGACCCGTGGCTGCCAACTGCGACGTCTGCGGCAAGGGGCCGGGCTTCGGCAACAGCATCTCCCACTCGCACCGCCGCACCCCCCGTCGCTGGAACCCCAACATCCAGCGCGTGCGTGCCGTGGTCGGTCGGACGCCGAAGCGCCTCAACGTCTGCACCTCGTGCATCAAGGCCGGGAAGGTCTCGCGCTGACGCGGTTTCCGCAGCGCGGCCTCGCCGGTCGCTGAAGAGCCGGTCCACCTCTGGTGGGCCGGCTCTTCGCGCATGTCCGGACTCGTCGCGCACGTCCGGGCTCTTCGCGCATGTCCGGGCCCTCCGCGCGTGCCGGGGGCGTCGCGGGGGCCCGGGGTCGGTCAGCGGTGGGTGCGCCAGCCGTGGTCGACGGGGCCGATGCCGGCGCCGAGGGCGAAGCCGGCGTGGATGGCGCCGGTGACGTACTCCTTGGCGGCGGTGACCGCGTCCGGGACCGTCGCGCCCTTGGCGAGTTCGGCGGCCGTCGCGCTGGCGAGCGTGCAGCCGGTGCCGTGGGTGTGGCGGTTGGAGTACCGGGGGGCGCGCAGCCAGTGCTCGGTGGTGCCGTCGGTGAGCAGGTCGGTGGCGGCGCCGGCGAGGTGGCCGCCCTTGATCAGTGCCCAGCGGGGGCCGAGTTCCAGCACGGCCTCGGCGGCCTTCGGCAGGTCCCGCTCGCCGGTCACCCGCACCCCGGTGAGCTGTTCCACCTCGTCCAGGTTGGGCGTGGCCACGGTGGCGTTCGGCAGCAGCCGGGTGCGGACGGCGTCCAGCGCGCTCGCCGCCAGCAGCGGGTCGCCGTGCTTGGAGACGCCGACCGGGTCGACCACCACCGGGGCGTCGACGTCGGCGAGCAGTCCGGCGACGGTCTCCACCAGTTCCCTGGACGCGAGCATGCCGGTCTTCACCGCCTGGACGCCGATGTCGTCCACGACACTGCGGAACTGGGCGCGGACGGCCTCCGGCGGCAGCTCCCAGGCGCCCTGCACGCCGAGGGAGTTCTGGGCGGTCACGGCGGTGAGCACGCTCATGCCGTGGGTGCCGAGCGCCAGCATGGTCTTCAGGTCGGCCTGGATTCCGGCGCCGCCGCCGGAGTCCGAGCCGGCGACGGTGAGCACCCGCGCCGGGCGGGCGGTGGTTTCCGGACGGGTCACGTGTCTCCTCCGAAGTGGTCCCAGCCGCCGGCGCGGTCCCAGGGGGCGCCGTCGACGGTCACCCGGGACTGCGCCGAGGGGTGCAGCACCTCCCCGACGCGGCGCCAGCGGGCGGGCAGCTTGCGGTCGGGGGGGAAGGTCGCGACGATCGCGTGGTCCTCACCGCCGGTGAGCACCCACTGGAGCGGGTCGACGCCCACCGCCTGGCCGATGTCGTGCATCTGGGCGGGCACGTCGAAGTCCGCCGAGCGCACGTCGATCCGCACCCGGCTGGCGTCCGCGATGTGCCCGAGGTCGGCGATCAGGCCGTCGCTGACGTCGGTCATCGCGGTGGCGCCGAGGTCGGCGGCGGCCGGCCCGGCGTCGTAGGGCGGCTCCGGTCTGCGGTGCGCCTCGACAAACGCGCGCGGCGAGCGGAAGCCCCTGGCGAGCACGGCGTGACCGGCGGCCGACCAGCCGAGCCAGCCGGTCACCGCGACGACGTCGCCGGGGCGTGCCCCGCCCCTGGTCACCGGCTCCCGGCCCTGGAGGTCGCCGAGCGCGGTGATGGAGACGGTGATCGTCTCGCCGCGTACGACGTCCCCGCCGGCCACCGCCGAGCCGGCCACCCGGCACTCGTCGCTGATGCCGTCCATCAGTTCCGCCGGCCAGGTCACCGGCAGGTCGGCGGGGACGACGAGACCGAGCAGCAGCGCGGTCGGCACCGCCCCCATGGCCGCGATGTCCGCGAGGTTCTGCGCGGCGGCCTTGCGGCCGACGTCGTAGGCGGTGGACCAGTCGCGGCGGAAGTGCCGCCCCTCCAACAGGATGTCGGTGCTGGCGACCACCCGGCGGTCGGGCGCGGCGATCACGGCCGCGTCGTCGCCGGGGCCGAGCCGTACGGCCGGGGTGGCGTCGATGCGGGAGGTCAGCTCCCGGATCAGGCCGAACTCACCGAGTTCACCGACCGTCTCGGGAGTCCGGGGGTGCCCCCCGGTGGAACTCAGCATCCGTCTGCCCTTTCGGCTCTGTGGTGCGCGCGGCTCTTCGGCGCGCACGGCTTGGTGGCGCGCGTACGGGGTACGGCGGTACGTGGACCGGTTCGGACGGCGGCGCGGTCGGCCGCCGGGCGGAGCCGGGCGGGCGGTGTCGACGCGCCGCACCCGTAGCGGTGAAGGGACTCGCCGCGACGGGTGACGACGCGGTACCGTGGCGTCCCTTCTCCTCCCATGATCCTCGAAGCCGCCCTGGAGGTCCCGTGGTACAGGCGTACATCCTGATCCAGACCGAGGTCGGCAAGGCGTCGACGGTCGCCGAGGTGATCGGGTTGATCCCCGGGGTGATCCAGGCCGAGGACGTGACCGGCCCCTACGACGTCATCGTGCGCGCCGAGGCGGAGACGGTGGACGAACTGGGCCGGCTGGTGGTCGCCAAGGTCCAGCAGGTGGACGGCATCACCCGCACTCTGACCTGCCCGGTTGTTCATCTGTAGCTCCCCGTGTGCTCGCCCGGTGAGCCGCTCGTCTCACTCCCTGGCCTCCAAGCGCCCGCCGGGGCGTCCCGGACGGGCGCCGTGGGCGGGCCCGTCCTCGACCCCCGGCGCACGGGTGGTGCCGCGCCCGGGGCCGCCGACGCCCGGCAGTGAAGACTACCGCCCCCGGGCGGCACGGCCCGAGGGCGGCGGCAGCGCCCCCGAGCCGTGCCGGCCGTCCGAACGACGCGCGGACGACGGCTCGTTCAGCGCAGGCCGGTGGGCCGGTGCAGGGCGCTCTGGATCAGCCGGTCGACCAGCTCCGGGTAGGGCACCCCGGACTTCTCCCACATCTGCGGGTACATCGAGATGGGGGTGAACCCGGGCATGGTGTTGATCTCGTTGATCACGTAGCGGCCGTCCTCCAGCAGGAAGAAGTCGGCCCGCACAAGACCCTCGCACGACACCGCCTCGAAGGCGGCGACCGCGAGCCGCTGCACCTCGGCGGTCTCGTCGGGGGTGAGCGGCGCCGGCACGATGCCGGCGGAGGCGCTGATGTACTTGGCCTCGAAGTCGTAGAAGTCGTGGCCCGTGTCGGATCCCGGCTGCGGGATCTCGGCGGGAACGCTGGCGCGCGGCCCGTCGCCGAACTCCAGCACGCCGCACTCGATCTCCCGGCCGCTGAGCAGCGCCTCGACCAGGATCTTCGGGTCGTGGCGGCGTGCCTCCTCGACGGCCTCGTCGAGACCGGTGAGGTCGTCGACCTTGGTGATGCCCATCGAGGAGCCGGCCCGGGCGGGCTTCACGAAGACCGGCCAGCCGTGCTCGGCGGCGAAGTCCACGACCTTCTTGCGGGCGCCGGAGGGGTCCTGCTCCCACTCGCGGGGCCTGATCACCTCGTAGGGCCCGACCGGCAGCCCGTAGGAGGCCAGGACCCGCTTCATGTACTCCTTGTCCATGCCGACCGCGCTGGCGAGCACCCCGGAGCCGACGTAGGGCACGCCGGACAGCTCCAGCATTCCCTGGATGGTGCCGTCCTCGCCGTAGGGGCCGTGCAGCACGGGGAAGACGACGTCCACCTCGCCCAGCACCTCGGGGACCTCGCCGGGCCTGCTCTGGACGACCTCGCGGCCGGCCGGGTCGAGCGGCAGCAGCACGCCGCCGGGACGGTCGTCGGAGAGCTGCCCGACGTCCGGCAGTTCGCTGCCCTTGATCGACATCCGCTCGGCGTCGTCGACGGCCTGCACCCAGCGGCCGTCGGTGGTGATGCCGATCGGCAGCACGTCGTACTTGGTGCGGTCGATCGCGCGCAGGACCGCACCGGCGGTGACCACCGAGATCCCGTGCTCTGAGCTGCGTCCGCCGAAGACGACGGCGACACGCGGCTTGGACGGCTGGCTGGAGGCGTAAGTCGTGCTCATCGCGACGAGATTACCGCCTGTACCGCCGGGTACCGCAGGCGCGGCACGACTCGGACGGCGACGTTCTCCCGCCGTACCGGGCCGGTCACCGTCGGCTGCCGTCCGGGCGGCGGGACGCGGCGGCTGGCGGGAGGCGGCGGGAGGCGGCGGCTGGCGACGGGAGGCGGGTCAGGCGCCTTCGGCCTTGGCGCTGCGCGACATCAGCTCCTTGAGCGCCACCAGCGGCGGCTTGCCCAGATGGACGATGTTCACGACGGTCTCGGTGATGGGCATCTCGACACCGTGCCGGCCGGCGAGGTCGAGCACCGACTGGCAGGACTTGACGCCCTCGGCGGTCTGCCGGGTGACCGCGATGGTCTCCTCCAGCGTCATCCCCCGGCCCAGGTTGGTGCCGAAGGTGTGGTTGCGGGAGAGCGGCGAGGAGCAGGTGGCCACCAGGTCGCCCATGCCGGCGAGGCCGGCGAAGGTCGCCGGGTCCGCGCCGAGCGCGGCACCGAGCCGGCTGGTCTCGGCCAGCCCCCGGGTGATGAGCGACGCCTTGGCGTTGTCGCCCAGGCCCATGCCGTCCGCGATGCCCACCGCGAGGCCGATGACGTTCTTCACGGCGCCGCCGAGTTCGCAGCCGACGACGTCGGTGTTGGTGTACGGCCGGAAGTACGGGGTGTGGCAGGCGGCCTGGAGACGGCGGGCGACCTCCTCGTCGCGGCAGGCCACCACGGAGGCGGCGGGCTGCCGGTCGGCGATCTCCCGGGCCAGGTTGGGGCCGGAGAGCACCGCGATCCGGTCGTCCGGTGCGTCGGCGACCTCGGCGATCACCTCGCTCATCCGTTTGGCGGTGCCGAGTTCGATGCCCTTCATCAGTGAGACGAGCACCGTGTCGGCCGGCAGCAGCGGCCGCCAGTGGGCGAGGTTGGCACGCAGCGTCTGGGAGGGGACGGCCAGCACCGTGAACTCGGCGTCCCGCGCGGCCTCCGCCGGGTCGGCGGTGGCCCGCACCGCGTCCGGCAGTCGAACTCCGGAAAGGTAGTCCGGGTTGACGCGGGTGCTGTTGATCGTCTCGGCGAGTTCGGCGCGGCGGCCCCACAGCGCGACCTCGCAGCCGGCGTCGGCGAGCACCATCGCAAACGCCGTACCCCACGACCCGTTGCCGAATACCGCCACCTTCGTCACGCGTTCTCTCCCTTGCTCTCGGCGTTGATCTCGGCTTTGGTCCCGGCGTTCCCGCCTTCGCCTTCGGCACCTCCGGCTGTCCGCCCGCCCTCGGTGTCGGCCGGTCCGCCCTTCGAACGGGTGCGGGGGCTGCGGTACTGGAACCTTTTGGCGGGCACGGGTTCGCCGCGCACCTCGGCGAGTTGCTCGGTGATGGCGTCCATCAGGACCTCCGTCACCTCGCGCAGCACCTCCGCGGTGGGCTCGCGGTCGTAGTAGGCGGAGAGGTCGACCGGCGGGCCGGCCTTCACCTTCAGCGTCTTGCGCGGGAAAAGCCTGATCCGCTCGGTCTTCGCGTACGGCGGCACCGCCTCGTTGGCGCCCCACTGGGCCACCGGGACCACCGGTGCCCGGGTCAGCAGCGCCACCCGGGCGGCGCCGGTCTTGCCGTCCATCGGCCACTGCGCGGGGTCCCTGGTCAGGGTGCCCTCCGGGTAGAAGACCACGCACTCGCCCTTGCCGATGGCCTGGACCGCCGCCCGGAACGCCCCGATGGCGTCCGCGGACTCGCGGTAGACCGGGATCTGACCGGTCCTGCGCATCATGAAGCCCACGAACCCGCCCTTGAACAGGCTGACCTTGGCCAGGAAGCGCGGCACCCGGCCGGTGTTGTACTGATAGTGGGCGTAGGACAGCGGGTCGAGATACGAGTTGTGATTGACCACGGCGATAAACCCGCCGTCACGGGGAATGTGCTCCATTCCGGACCACTCGCGCCTGAAGAGGAGAAGCAGTGGCGGTTTGGCGATTACCGCCGCAAAGCGGTACCAGAAACCGATTCTGTGGCGCGACACCCGGACACCATCTCCTCTTACCGTGCTGCTCTGCGCGCTGCCCTGTGTGCTCGGACAACCGCACAAGTGTGGCCCCAAGCCGTCACGCTGTCGAGGACACGGTAACCCCCGGCCGGAGGTGGGGGTGAGAA
>NZ_WMLF01000252.1 GCF_014156695.1 Streptomyces durbertensis
GGAACTGGGTCAGTAGGTCGAGGTCGTTGTCGTTGATGTCGACGTCTTCCTCGAAGTGGACGGCTTGGGCCCAGGCGGTGAGCTGAGTGGTGGTGGCCAGTCCGGCGAGGGTTTTCTCGAGCGCGGTGGTGGCGTGGGAGCGGGTGAAGGTGACGGTGGTGGGAGGGGTTGTGTGACGGCGGAGGGCGTGGAGCAGCGTCGGCAGATCGCGGCGCCAGTGGACGAGGTCTTCGAGGTGCTCGCGTCGCGTGGTGGCCACTGCTTCATCTTGCCGTGTGGCGGCGGGTCGCGGGCCCGTCTGACGTGAGAGCTGGAGAACTGGGCTCCGGCCTCGCCTGTGATCCGCTCGGGCCGACGTGCAGCTCTGCCGGCGTTGCGGGAGTGGGTTGGGGCGCGTGGCCGCTGGACCCGTCCGGGGCGCGGAGTGGTGGTGGGCGCCCCGGACGGGTGGGGGCGTTACCAGCTGGATTTTGTGACGCCGGGGAGGTGGCCGGCGTGGGCCATCTGGCGGAGGTTGATGCGGGAGAGGCCGAAGGCGCGGAGGTGGCCTCGGGGGCGGCCGTCGACGCTGTCGCGGTTGCGGACGCGGGTGGCGCTGGCGTCGCGGGGCTGGCGGGAGAGTTCGCGCTGGGCGGCGGCGCGGTCGTCGTCGCTGGTGGCCGGGTTGCGGATGATCTCCTTCAGCTCGGCGCGGCGGACGGCGTAGCGGGCGACGATCTCGCGGCGCTTCTCGTTGCGCGCGATCTTGCTCTTCTTTGCCATCAGACCTTCTCCCCTCGGGCGCGGATGCGGGCGACGGCCTGCTCGATGCCGATCGTGTCCACCGTCTTCATGCCCTTGGTGCTGAGCGTGAGGCGGACGAAGCGGCCCTCGCTGGGCAGCCAGTAGCGCTTGCGCTGGATGTTGGGGTTGAAGCGGCGTGAGCTGCGGCGGTGGGAGTGGGAGATCTGCTTGCCGAACGTGGGGGCACGTCCGGTGAGTTGGCAGTGGGCGGACACGGGGTCGCTCCTCCGGCTAGATGGAAATGATTTTCGTTTGTGTATAGTACCCGCATGCCACGCAACGACCTGCGCCCGGTCGTCCGACTCCGGTCGACGGCCGGCACCGGATACACCTACGTCACGCGCAAGAACCGCCGTAACAACCCCGACCGGATGGAGCTGCGGAAGTACGACCCGCTGGCCCGCCGGCACGTCGTCTTCCGCGAACAGCGCTGACCGGTCGGTCAGCCCGTCGCGGCGGCGCGCCGCGCGTCGGGCGCGTACGCGCCGAGAGCAACCAGGAGTGCCCCTATGAAGCCCGGAATCCACCCGCCGTACCGGCCCGTCGTCTTCCGTGACAACGCCGCCGGCTTCGCCTTCCTCACCCGGTCGACCGCCACCAGCGAGCGCACCGTGGAGTGGGAGGACGGCAACACCTACCCCGTCATCGACGTCGAGATCTCCTCCGCGAGCCACCCCTTCTACACCGGCAAGGCGAAGGTGCTGGACACCGCCGGCCGTGTCGAGCGGTTCGAGCGCCGTTACGCCCGTCGTGAGGCCCGCTGATGGGTGCGTACGCCTCAGCACCGCCGCTGCCCGTCGTGATCGTCGGCGGGCTGCACTCGGACGCCCGCCGGGCGGCCGTGGACCGGCTGCTGACGACCGTGCCGGGGAGTGTGGTGCTGCACCACGACCTGTCCGAGTCGGCGCGGACACCCGGCGCTCCTGTGCGCCGGGTCGTCCGGGAGGCCGGCGGGGTGCTGGACACGGGTGAGACGCCGCTGGTCAACAACTGCGCGTGCTGCGCGCTGCGTGAGGACCTGATTCCGGAGCTGCTGCGCCTCGCGGCGGGCGGGACGTGCCGGCTGGCCGTCGTCGAGCTGTGGGACTCGGTGGAGCCGAAGGCGATGGCCGAGGTCGTCCACGCGCACAGCGGGGACGCGCTGCGGTTGGCGGGCGTCGTGACGGCGGTCGATCCGGCGCTGGTGCTGCCGTACCTCGGGAACGGGGACGATCTCGCGGAGGCCGGGCTGGCCGCCGCGACGGCCGACCAGCGGACCGTCGCCGACACCTTCGCCCGGCAGCTGGAATACCCGACGGTGCTCGCGCTCGCGGAGGGCGAGGAGTCGGCCGACGACACGGATCGTGAGCTGTTGACGCAGCTGCATCCGACGGCCCGGCAGGTGCCGGTGGAGGCTGAGGACTTCGCGGCGGCACTGACCGGGGGCTTCTCGGTCGCGCAGGCGGCGGACCGGCAGCACCCGGCGTGCGCGCTGCTGCCGCAGGAGGCGGACGCCGACGGCGTGACCACGTTGGTGTGGAAGCGGCGCCGGCCGTTCCATCCGGGTCGGCTGTACGCGGCGCTGGAGGAGTTGTGCTGTGCGGCGGCGCGCAGCCGGGGCCGCTTCTGGCTGGCGGACCGGCCGGACACGCTGCTCGCCTGGGACTGCGCGGGCGGTGCGCTGTGTGTGGAGGGCGTCGGGCCGTGGCTGGCCGCGTTGCCGGACGCCGCGTGGGACATGACGCCGGCCGTCCGCCGCGCCGCCGCCGCGCTCGACTGGGACCCCGAGCACGGCGACCGCGTCCAGCACCTCGTCTTCACCTCGCCGGACCTCGACCGGGACAACCTCGTCGCGCTGCTCGACTCCTGTCTGCTGACGGACGCCGAGTACGCCGCAGGGCACTCGGCGTGGAAGGGCCTGTCACCGGCCTTCGACGCGCTGCTGGACCCCGTCGCCTCCTGAGGGCGGACGCCGAGCGGCCCGGTTCGGCGCGTACGGGCGGACGCCAGTGTCGTGACGGGCACGCGTGCGGAACCGGCCGTGTTGGGGCGGCCGGTCGGCGCGAAGGGCCGGGCGTCTCCAGAAGCGTCCAGGGGTGGCCGACCGGCGGTGCCGCCCTTGGACGACCACCGCCCCGCGGTGCTCCCAGTGCGTTGGGAGTGCCGGGGCGGTGGTCCCTCCCTCGCCTGGCCGTTCCCGCCTCCCCGGGACGGCCGGGCGCGGTGGGGCCAGCCGCCTCCCGGGGCGATTTCTCATCTATCCATCGAAAGGAACAACTGTCGTGGCACGTCGTCAGAACGCCGGGAAGCCCGTGCGGCCCCGGCCGAACCCGCTGGACGCGGCCGGCATCACGTACATCGACTACAAGGACACCGACCTGCTGCGGAAGTTCATCTCCGACCGGGGGAAGATCCGCAGCCGTCGGGTGACGCGGGTGAGCGCGCAGCAGCAGCGGCTCCTGGCGCGGGCGATCAAGAACGCGAGGGAGATGGCGTTGCTGCCGTACGGTCCCGTGCGTTGAGCGTGCCGCCGTGCTGAGGGCGGCGCGTCTCCCGGGCCCGGTGCCACCGACGATCGTCGGTGGCACCGGGCCCGCGGTGTTTGTGCCGCGCGCCACGTGGTGAACCCGACGGGCGTCCGGCACGTCTATTCGTGTGTAAACGGCACCGGACGTCGCCGGCCGGCACGAGTCGGCATGGGTCGACATGGGTCGGCGCGCGTCCGGGTGCGTTCGTCGGGGGCTCTGACCGGGGGTGATGAAGCCGCGACACGCTGTCGTGCACGTGCATCGGCACATGCATCAGCACGTGAACGCGGTTATGATCCCAGGAAGTTGGGTCCTGAACTACCTGGGAGAGGCCAATGCACATACAGAACGGCATGGCGTCCAAGGACCTTCACGGGGTCAGATGGCAGAAGAGCAGACACAGCAATTCCCAGGGGACCTGCGTGGAGTTCGCGAAGCTGCCGACGGGTGACGTCGCGGTGCGCAACTCGCGCTTCCCGGACGGCCCCGCGCTTGTGTACACCCCGGCGGAGGTCGAGGCGCTGCTGCTGGGCGTGAAGGACGGCGAGTTCGACCACCTGGTGGCCGACTGACGGTGTCGGCCGTCCACTCGGCCGGCGTGACGGGGCGGCCGAGTGGACGACCGGCCGTGCCGGTGGTCTGAGCGGGAGGGGCGCGGGCTCCGACCGGCAGGCGACATCCGTCCTCCCGCGAGCCGAGGAAATGCGCGTGACGGCGGGGATCTCCCGGTGCCGGACACCCCCGTGACCCGGCCCGTGGGATCCCCGCCGTCTGTCTGTGCGCGGCCGCCGCGGTGCGGAATCCGGCCGCGGTGTCGCGGTGCAGGGCCGCTGTGCTGCCGTGCGCGGCCGCTGTGGTGCGGTGTGCGGCCGTGGTGTTGCGGTGTGCGGCCGTGGTGTTGCTGCCGTGCGAGGCCGCTGCGGCGCGGTGGACCGCCGCCGGTTCGCGGCGGCTTCTTCGCGCGTAGCGACCGGGCCCGGCGGACGTGGGGCCGTGTCGTCCGCCGAGCGCGCGGCGCCCGTGCCCGGGGGAGCGGGGTGGACCCGTCCCGCCGGGTGTGGGGGCGGCCCGCCGTACGTGACGTGCGGGCCGCGCCTCACGCGCGGGCTTTGTCGGGCGGTAGTCGGAACAGGGCCCAGACGACCTTGCCCGTGGATATCCCGCCCGGTGGTCCGTCGACCGCCTCCCAGCCCCAGCTGTCGCTGAAGGCCTCGACCAGGAAGAGGCCGCGTCCGGACTCCGCGTCGTCGTCGGCGTAGCCGGCCGTGGTGGTCGGCAGTCCGTCGGCGTCCTCGTCGGAGACCGGCGCGTGTCCGCTGGGGTCGCGGACCGCGCAGACCAGCCGGGACGCCCAGCGCATCAGGTGCAGCCGCACCGGCGGGTCGAACGCGCCGCCGGGTCCGGCCGTCGGGAGGCCGTGCCGCAGCGCGTTGGTGACGAGTTCGGAGACCACGAGTGTGACGTCGTCGCAACGCCCCCCGAGCTGCCAGGCGTTGAGAGTCACCTGGGTGAACTCCCGTGCGGTCCGGACCGCTTCGTAGTGCGGGGGGAGTGCGCAGGTGGCGGAACCGGAGAGGCTGTCGGGGTCGGCCGGCGGGAGGCCCTGCCATAAGGGCTCCAGCACGGTCAGTCCTTCGGTCACCATGATGAAGCTCCCCCTGGCGTGACGGCTGTCGGGACCAGGGCAGGTCCCGTGGCGGCGCAGTCCCGATGGTCTCGGGAAGCCCAAATGGGCGTGCACAAAGTGCACTTGGACTGTCTCCATGGTTGCCAATGCCGTCTGCGGATGCAAGGGCAGATGCACGTGCACGCGTATTTTTCGATCGTGTGTAACCGAGCGGGCACGCAACGGAGCCCGGAGATGGCAGACTGCTAGTCGAATGAGGGTGGGCGTCTTATCTGTATAGGAGCAAATCCGGTGACAGGCGGAGTGATCGGATCAAACGGATCAAGTGGGACAGGCGGGGCGGGCGGTTCGATGGTGCGCCGCATCCTGCTCGGGTCCCAGCTGCGTCGGCTCCGGGAGGGCCAGGGCGTCACCAGGGAGGCGGCGGGCTACGCGATCCGCGCCTCCGAGTCCAAGATCAGCCGGATGGAGCTGGGACGGGTGAGTTTCAAGGCGCGTGACGTCGCTGACCTGTTGACGCTGTACGGGGTCACCGAGGACTCCGAGCGGGAGCCGCTGCTGAACCTCGCCCGCGAGTCCAGCATCGCCGGCTGGTGGCACAGCTACAGCGACGTGCTGCCGAGCTGGTTCCAGACGTACGTCGGCCTGGAGGGCGCCGCCTGCGGCATCGACACCTACGAGGTCCAGTTCGTGCACGGGCTGCTCCAGACCGAGGCGTACGCGCACGCGGTCGTCTCCAGCGGCCACCGCGAGCAGGTGCCCGAGGACGAGGTGGACCGCCGCGTCGCGCTGCGCCTGGAGCGCCAGAAGCTGCTCTTCAAGGAGAACCCGGCCACGCTCACGTGCGTGCTCGACGAGGCCACGCTGCGCCGCCCGTTCGGCAGCCACGCCATCATGGACGCCCAGTTGGAGCATCTCGCCGAACTCTCCGAACTGCCCAACATCAACCTCCAGGTGACCACCTTCGAACTCGGCGGGCACCCCGCCGAGAGCGGCGCGTTCACCGTCCTCCGCTTCCCCGAGCCGGAGATCTCCGACGTCGTCTACCTGGAGCAGCTGACCGGCTCGCTCTACCTGGACAAGGCGGAGGAGGTCAACCAGTACGAGGGCGTCATGCGCCGGTTGACGGAGAACAGCCTCTCGCCCGAGGAGACCCGCACCTTCCTGCACAAGATCCGCCAGCAGTACTGACGGCCGCCGTACCCGGTCCGGCCGCCGGCGCGGGCTTTGTCGGAGACGGACGAGAACCGGGCGGGAACGGTCAACTGTGCGCGTCCACACGTAAGATGACGTGCCATCACTCCGCTGATCACCTCCCACTCACCGAAGGAACGGCATGCACCCCTTCACGGAACTGGCCTCGCAGTACATAGACGGTGAATGGCGCCCCGGAAGCGGCTCCTGGGACATCATCGACATCAACCCGTACAACGGTGAGAAGCTGTGCTCGATCACCGTCGCCACCCGCGACGAGGTCGACGAGGCGTACCGCGCGGCGGAGCGCGCCCAGCGCGAGTGGGCCGCCACCAACCCCTACACCCGCCGCCTCGTCTTCGAGCGGGCCGTGCGGCTCGTCGAGGAGCGCGAGGAGGAGATCACCGAGGCGATCATCGCCGAACTCGGCGGCACGCGGCTGAAGGCCGCCTTCGAGCTGCACCTCGCCAAGGAGTTCCTGCGGGAGGCCACGCACCTCGCGCTCGCCCCCGAGGGCCGCATCCTGCCGTCCCCGGTCGACGGCAAGGAGAACCGCGTCTACCGGGTGCCGGTCGGCGTCGTCGGGGTGATCTCGCCGTTCAACTTCCCGTTCCTGCTGTCGCTGAAGTCCGTCGCGCCGGCGCTGGCGCTCGGCAACGCGGTCGTGCTCAAGCCGCACCAGGACACCCCGATCTGCGGCGGCGGCCTCGTCGCCCGCATCCTCGCCGACGCCGGTCTGCCGCCCGGCCTGCTGAACGTCGTCGTCACCGACATCGCGGAGATCGGCGACGCGCTCATCGAGCACCCCGTGCCCAAGGCGATCTCCTTCACCGGCTCCGACAAGGTCGGCCGCCACGTGGCGACCGTCGCCGCCCGCGAGTTCAAGCACGTCGTCCTCGAACTCGGCGGCAACAGCGCGCTCATCGTGCTCGACGACGCCGACATCGACTACGCCGTCGACGCCGCCGTCTTCAGCCGCTTCGTGCACCAGGGGCAGGTCTGCATGGCCGCCAACCGCATCCTGGTCGACCGCTCGATCGCCGACGAGTTCACCGAGAAGTTCGTCGACAAGGTGCGGAAGCTGCCCGTCGGCGACCCCGCCGACCCGTCCACGCTCATCGGCCCGCTGATCAACTCCAGCCAGGCCGAGCGGGTCTCCGCCGCCGTCGACCAGGCGCTCGCCGACGGCGCCACCGCGCTGCTGCACGGCCGCGTCGACGGCAACCTCGTCCACCCGAGCGTCCTCACCGACCTGCCGGAAGGCTGCGCGGCCCGCAACGAGGAGGTCTTCGGACCGGTCGCGCTGCTCATCCCGTTCGACGGGGAGGAGGAGGCGCTGCGCATCGCCAACGACAGCCTGTACGGGCTCAGCGGCGCCGTCCACACCGGCGACGTCGAGCGCGGCGTCGCGTTCGCGCGGCGCGTCGAGACGGGCATGATGCACGTCAACGACGGCACCGTCGCCGACGAGCCGATCGTGCCGTTCGGCGGCGAGAAGCACTCCGGTGTCGGCCGCCTCAACGGCGACCACTTCGTGCAGGCCTTCACCACCACCCGCTGGATCGCCGTCCAGCACGGCCGCAGCACGTTCCCCTTCTGAGCCGCGTCTTCGCGCCGCGGGCCCGAGCCCCCCGTCCGG
>NZ_WMLF01000253.1 GCF_014156695.1 Streptomyces durbertensis
GCACCGGCCCGGCCACCACCCCGGCCGTCCCCGACTTCGCCGACGGCTTCGGCCTGACGCGGGACCCGGCGGGCACAACTGCGGCTGCTGGGCGCCGGCCTACGCCGACCACGTACCGCGCCTTGAGCCGCTTTGGCAGCCGCCGCGACCGACTGCCCCGCCCCGACACGCTCGTCGAGGAGAAGCCACCATGGCAAAGCAGTGGAGCAGGGCGAGGACTTCCGTTGCCGTCGGCGCCGTGTGCGCGACGGTTGTGACCCTGTCGGGCCCGGCCGCGGCCCAGACCCGGGCAGCCCAGAGCCGATCTTGCCGGAGAGTCCTCCGCGCTCAGCCCATGAAGGGGACACCATGTCCGAGCCGACCCCCACGGAAGGCGGGCCGCCGGTTCCGCCGCCCCCACCGGCCCGACCGCCACTGCCACTCCACCCGCCGGCCCCGCCGGCCCCGCCGAGGGTCGACGGATTCCACCGGCTCCGGGGCCTGCCGGCGTGGCGACGCGGGTGGCTGCTCGGCGGGGCGGCCGCCCTCGCGCTGGCGCTGTTCGCCGGAGTGCTGGTGGCGACCGGCGGCGACGGTTCCGGCGCCTCGGGCGGATCCGGCGCCTCCGGCGGGCCCGCCCAGCGGGCGCAGACGCCGCGTCAGGACCTGGAGCCGTTCCACCGGGCCGTGAAGGACCTCGCCGCCGCCCGGGGACTTCGCTACCAGGACACCTCCGCGCACGGGATCACCAAAAGCGACCTGACCGTCACCGCCGGCGGAAGCAGGTTCGGCACCACGGGCACCGGCAACCGCCGCCACGAACGCGACCTGTTGAACGTCGGCGGCAGGACGTTCCTGCGATGGCAGAAGGACCCCGCCCCCGGGCCGGGCGCGGGATCCGACGCCGGGGAGAAGCCGGGCCCCTGGATGGTCGGGCTGGAGGACGGCTCGACCCTCGTCGACGAGGCTGTGGACCGCGCCCTCACCCCGCCCGACCTTGCGCAGATCCTCACGAAGGCCCTCGCCGAGGTCGCGAAGAACCCGCCTCCCGCGTCCAGGGCCGGCGACCGCCCGCGCGACGTCAACGGGACCCCCGCGCTCGCCGTGAACACCCCGGCCGGCCGACTGCTGGTCAGCAGGCGGCCGCCGCACCGCGTGCTGCGGCTGGAGGCCTACGACCTGCGCGATTCCATCGACCGGTACCGGAACGGCGAGGACACGGAGATCACGAGGGTGACCTTCGGTCCGCTCGCCGACGGCAACGGCCAGGGCATGGACATCGAGCCGATCACCGACGACGAGGTCGAGTCGATGTTCGAGGAGCTGCTCAAGCGCGCCCGGCAGCTCAAGGACGCCACCGACCACGGCGTCGACTTCACCCTCGACGGCTCGGGCGCGCTGAAGTGCGGGCCCGGGGGCTGTTCGGTCCTCCAGCGGTTCACCGGCCGGATCTCCGCGAAGGCCCGGGAGGAACGCGTCACCGGGGGCCGGGTGTCCGCCGTCCTGACGGCCGCCTTCACCATCGGCGGGCGGCCCGCCGGCTCGTGCACCAGCGGCCGCGGTACGTTCCCGGTCAGCGGGGGCCGCGTCTCGGGCACGCTGCGCTGCTCCCACGCGGGTGCCGGGTCCGTCTACTCGTCGGTGGCCGCGCGGGAGAGGGCGCGGGCCGAGGCGCGGTCCCGGGCCGACGGCGGACGTCCCGTCCGGTACACCGTCCCGTTCCACGCGCGCGCCCTCGTCGACGCCCGCGCCCTCGCCGCGGTCGAGGTCCGACGACTCGTCGAGCGGGTGCTGCGCGAGCGCCACACCGCGACCGGCCGGGTCAGCGGACGGTGAGGGTGCCCCGCATGTTCGGGTGGAGGGAACAGGTGTAGGGGTGGCTGCCGGTCTCGGAGGGCGCCGTGAAGGTGCCGGACTCCCCGCTCGCGATGCTGCCGGTGTCGAACTCCCCGTCCTCCGTGGAGGTCACGGTGTGCGCCACGGTGTCCCGGTTGATCACCGTGACCTCCTGTCCGGGCGACACCTCCAGGTCCGCCGGCTCGTAGGCGAAGTTCTGGATGGTGAGCGTGACGGCGTCCTCGGCCGTGGCCGTCGGGGTGTCGCCGGGCGTGGGCCCGGTGTCACCGCCGTTGCCGCAGCCGGCCAGCAGCATGAGAACGGCGAGGACGGGGGCGGCCACGGTGGCGGCCCGGCGGCGTGCGAGAGGAGAGGACATCGTTCGGGCCTTTCGATCGCGCGGGTTGTTGCCCGCACCAGGCTTCCGCAGCGGCGGTGGAACAGCCGGCAGGCGCGGCCGGCGGGCGCGGATCGCCGTCGACGTCGACTCGTTTGCCGCGTGGACCAAACGGCGGCGGTGCGGCCGGGCGGCGGCCCGCCGGCCCCGGGCCTCGTCACAGGAGGCGGCGGTGTGTACGTCCGCCGGTGGGGCGGCGTCGGCCCTACCGTGCGGGCAGGGGGTTCGCGCGTCGACCGGGAGGTGCCCGAGTGGTGGTCTGCAAGCATGTGGTCGTGTCCGGGGTCGTCCAGGGGGTCTTCTTCCGGGACGGCTGCCGTGCCGAGGCGGTGGCCCTGGGGGTCGCCGGCTGGGTGCGCAATCTTCCGGACGGCACGGTGGAGGCCGTGTTCGAGGGGACGCCGGACGCTGTGGAAAGGCTTCTCGCGTGGGCGCGGGTGGGGCCGCCGGCCGCCTCCGTGGACGGGGTCGCGGTCCGGGACGCGGAGCCGGGCGGGCACAGCGGCTTCGAGGTGCGTCCGACGCCGTGAGCACTCCCCCGCTGACCCTGCGCTTCGCCGAGGAGCTGCTGTTCCTGCTGCCCGCCCGGCACCGGCGGCAGCCCGTACGGCTGCCGCCGGACGGCACCTCGACCGTGGGCCATCTTGTGCAGTCCGCGGGCGTCCCGCTGACGGAGACGGGGGTGCTGCGCGTCGACGGCACGCCCGTGCCGCCGTCCCACATCCCGGGGCCCGGTGCCGTCGTCGACGTGGCCGCCGTGCCGCGTCCGCAGCCGCTGCCGGTGCCCGCGCGGCTGCTGCTGGACGTCCATCTCGGCACGCTGGCCCGCCGGTTGCGGGTGCTGGGCCTGGACACCGCCTACGCCGACGACCGGTCCGACGCGGAGCTGGTGGCGCAGGCCAACGCCGAGCACCGGGTGCTGCTCACCCAGGACCGGGGCCTGCTGCGGCGCCGCGCGCTGTGGCGCGGCGCGTATGTGCGGGGCGGGCGGCCGGACGTCCAATTGGCGGACGTGCTGGCCCGTTTCCGACCGGCGATCGACCCGTGGACCCGCTGCCCGGCGTGCAACGGGCTGCTGTCGCCGGTCGCCAAGGCGGAGATCGACCATCTGCTGCGGCCGGGCACGCGGCGCAGCTACGACAGTTTCCAGCGGTGCGGCTCCTGCCTGCGGCTGTACTGGCCGGGCGCCCACCACGACCGGCTGGCCGCGACCGTGCGCGACGCGCGGGCGGTCCTCGGCAGGCAGACCGGTGTGGGCCGTTCGGGCAGTTCGGGCGCGCCGGGCGGTGACTGATCGACCCGGGCGGTGTTCATCTCCCTCTTCCGGGGTACGCGGGAGCGGTATGTCCGGAGACCAAGCGGTGCCCGAGGGAGTCGTGGGGCGGGAGCGGAGCAGAAGTCGAGCGGTCCGGCCGCCCAAGTCAGCCCAGGCGGCCGTGGAGGACCAGGTGGTCGGAGTTCGGCGTGGCCAGGGTCCCGGTCGCGCTGTCCTGCCACCTGGGGCCGGCGCCGCGGCTCCAGGTGAAGAGGTAGTCGAGTTTGCGGCCGTCCTCGTGGGTGGGGTGGCGCCAGGTGCCGGGGCCGCCGTCCGCCTCTTGTCCGACGGCGTACAGGGGGGCCATCGCCCGGTGCGAGGGCTCGGCGTTGAAGTCGCCGCCGACCACCACCGTGCCGTACGCGGTGAGGTCGCGGCCGCCGGGCCGCCAGGCGAGGAACTCCCGGACCTGGGCCGCCCGCACGGCGTCGCTGCGGGAGTCGAGGTGGAGGCCGCAGCTGAGGACCGCGCCGAGCGGGCCGACCCCGCTCTCCTCGACCGACTCCGCCACGTCCAGGAGAACTTCGTCTGCGCCCTGCTGCGCGACTAGACCGGCGAGGGCCCGCCCGGCGCCGGACCGGCCGGGCGGGTCATCGCCGTCACCTCCAGCGGGCCCTGGTGGTGCCGGGCGGTGACGGTGAAGCCGAGGTGCCGGTAGAGCGGGACGTTCGCGGGGTCGGCGGTGGTGAGGAAGCAGTCCGCCGTGGCCGTGTCGAGCACGTGGCGCAGCAGGGCCCCGCCGCACCCCTGGCCGGCCGCCTCCGGTCGGACGCCGACGAACTCCAGCGTCCGGGCGTCGTCGGGCGCCGCCGCCTCCGCGGCCTCCAGGTAGCGGATCGTGCGCCGTACCGCGCGCGGTCCGCAGCCGAGCGCCGTGCGCAACGACCAGCCGAGCCGGGCCACGGCGCCGGGCGCACCGCCCGGCGGTGACAGCACGGCCGCCGCCACGGCGCGGCCGTCCGGCTCCCGCAGCACGTACCACCGGCTGCCGGGCACCGTCCTGTGCGCCCGCAGCGTCGCGTCGAACCAACGCGCCGGTGTGCGCGGCGAGTCGCCGCAGATCCACCGCACGGCCGGTTCCCGACGGAACGCGGTGGCCAGCACCGCGACGCACTCCGCCCGCGCCGGACCCTCGTCGACCCGCCACCCGCCGCCGGCTCCGACCCCCGCCTCAGGCATCACGAGCCCCTTCCAGCGGCGCCTCGGGAACAAGATGGCAGACCACCAGTTTCAGGAAGAACAGCGGTGCGAACCAGGCGAGTTGGAGTGGAACCGTCAGCCAGAACAGGTTGACCAGCACGGCGGCCATCAGCACCACCATCGACACCGGCCGCCGGAGGTGCAGCGGCGCGAACTCCACACACACCGCCCCGACGGCCAGCAGCGCCGCGTTGCCCGCCGTCCACCCCCAGTCGCCGGACAGCACGACCAGGCCCATCGCGGCGAGGTGCGCGAGATGCGCGCTCACGAAGAGCAGCCGCGCCCGCCGGGCTCCGGGAGCGGCCCGGTGGTACCAACGCTTCGCCGCGTTGGTCGAGTTGGTGAGCACACCGCCGACGAGGTCGAGCGCCACGACCGCGACGATCACCAGCTGGGCGGTCGACCACCCTCCGACCGCTCCCGAAGCCCACACCCCGGCCGCCAGCAGCAGTACACAGAGGGTCCCTCCGCCGAGCTCGACCACCGACTCCGAGCGGCGCTTGCCCGGCCCCGTGAACCGCTCGACCCGCCCGGCGAACCCGGGCGGCGTCGCCGGTATCTCCCAGGAGACCCGCACGTCAGCGCGTTCCGTCACCGACCACCGCCCCCATCCGTGCCCCACAGGCCCCGTAGCAGCGGCCACAGTTGACGTCCGTCGGCGGTATCCGCCCCCGGCCCGCCGTCCACGGCGCCCGACGCCGGTCCGCAGTCCGCTGCGGCCCGCATCCGGGCGAGCGCCCACGCGTCGGCGGCCCGCACCACCGCGGCGGTGGCCGCCACCAGCAGGCCGCGGTCCACGTCCGTCCGGATCACCCCGAGCCGCTGCCCGTCGGCCACCACCGCGTCGAACCAGCCCGTCCACGGACCGTCGTCGGCCCGCCCGATCGCGGCGTCCGCGAGCGCCAGGTCGTCGGGGTGGCGGCGGAGGTGGTCGGCGAGGGCGGCGGCGCCCTGCTCGAGCCGCGCCCAGAACCCCGCCGGGTCCGCCGCCGGCAGCCACGGCCCGAGGGCCGCCAGCAGCCGTCCCAGCACCCCGTCGAGCACCGCGCCGAGCAGGTCCTCCCGGCCGTCGAAGTAGTGGTAGGCGGCGGTCTTCGAGATCCCCGCGGCCTCGATGATCTTGTTGTAGGAGGCGCTCTCGGCGCCGTGCGCGGCGAACTGCTCACGGGCGACGCCGAGGATGGCCTCCCGCCGGTCGGCGGGCAGGCGCTCGAATCTGGGAAGCGGCATGGGCCGATAGTACACACCAGGTGTGTGTACTGGTAGTACACACACCTGGTGCTGTCTGGTCCCGGCCGGCCGACGCCGCGGTTACTTCGGCATCAGCACGGTGTCGACGATGTACACGGTCGCGTTCGCGGTCTGGACGTTGCCGCAGACGACCTTGGCGCTGTCGTTGACCTCGTACGCCTCACCGGAGCCGCTGGTGGTGATCTTCCCCTTCTGGAGGGTTTCGAAGGTGCCGTCCTCAAGCTGCTCGGGTGCCAGCCGGTCGCCGACCACGTGGTAGGTCAGGATCTCGGTCAGCTTCTCCTTGTCCGCGAGGACGGCCTTCAGGTCCTCCTCGGGCAGCTTGGCGAAGGCGTCGTCGGTCGGCGCGAACACCGTGATGTTCTCGGCGCTGTTGAGGGTGTCGACCAGGTCGGCCTCCTTGACGGCGGTGACCAGCGTGGACAGCACCGGGTTGTTCGAGGCGGCGGTGGCGACCGGGTCCTGCGCCATGCCGTCGAAGGAGCCCTTGCCGTCCTCCGGCACGGCGGCGCAGCCGGCGCCGAAGGGGTCGCTCATCGCCATGGCGTCGCCGTCGGCGCCCCCGGTGCTGTCCTTGTCGGTGTCCTTGGCCTGCTCGGACGCGGTGCTCTCGGCGCTCTTGTCGCCGGAGTCGGAGTCCGAGCCGCAGGCGGCCAGCGAGAACGGCAGCACGGCGGCGGTGGCCACGGCGACGGCGGTACGACGCAGGCGGAGGTTCTTCCTCATGATGATCTGTCTCCTTCTGATAACCGATCGGTTCTGACGGTTGGTTGTGGGGTTCTCGGGGAGGCGCGGCAGCCCGCGTCGCGGGCTCACTCGACGGTCACGAAGACGTTGTGCCGGCCGCTCGCCCCGTTCGGGATCGGGCGGGCGCGCTTCTCGGTCTGCACCCGCCCGGTACCGTCCGTCGCGCGGACGGTGATCGTGTGGCCGCCCTGTTCGGCCTGCCAGCGGTAGGACCACGGGCGCCAGGTGTCGACGGTGTTCTCCACGGCGAGGTCCGCCTCGCGCCAGGGCCCGTCGTCGACGCGGACCTCGACCCGCCTGACGCCCCGCCGCTGCGCCCAGGCGACACCGGCGACCGTCACCGTGCCGGCGGGCACCCGGGCGAAGGGCTTCGGCGTGTCGATCCGCGCCTGGGTCTTGATCGGGGCGCGCCGCGCCCAGTTCCGCTTCACCCAGTACGGGTCGTAGGCGTCGAAGGTGGTCAGCTCGATGCTCTCGATCCACTTGCACGCCGACACGTAGCCGTAGAGGCCGGGAACGAGCATGCGGACCGGGAAACCGTGCCGGAAGGGCAGGGGTTCGCCGTTCATGCCGACGGCGAGCATGGCGTCACGGCCGTCCATGACGTCCTCGACCGGCGTGCCGAGCGTCATCCCGTCGACCGACCGGGCCACGAGCTGGTCGGCCGGCCCACCTCGGGAGGGCGGCCGGACCCCCGCCTCGGCGAGCAGGTCGGCCAGCGGCACACCCAGCCAGCGGGCGTTGCCGACGTACGGGCCGCCGACCTCGTTGGAGACGCAGGTCAGCGTGATGTCCCGCTCGATCAGCGGACGGGACAGCAGCTCGGCGAACGTGTGGGTGCGGGTGCCGGTGATCCCCCGGCCGTGGACCCGCAGCCGCCACGACTCCGCGTCGACCTTCGGCACCACCAGGGCGGTGTCGACCCGGTAGAAGTCCGCGTTCGGCGTGGTGTACTCGCTGATACCCGGCACCCGCAGCCGGGCGCCGCGCGGTACCGGCGG
>NZ_WMLF01000254.1 GCF_014156695.1 Streptomyces durbertensis
GCCGGATGCTCATCCACGAACAAAGGCTGAGCATCCGGCGCACTCCCGCGCGTACCCGTTCGCAAGGGCGACACGGCACGGCTGAGGAGTGGGTGCTGATGGATGACCTCTGCGACGGCTTCGGCGCGAACGGCTCCCGCACCGACGCCGCCCCACCCGAACCATTGGGCACGATGACGCTGCGGCCGGTACCCGAGTCGGTACCCACGGCCCGGCGGTGGTTCCGCAAGCTGCTCGAACCACACGCGCCGGACGGCGGACCGTGCTGGACGCGGGCGTTGGAGGACAGCCTGCTGATGATGTCGGAGCTTGTCACCAACGCGGTCCTCCACCCCCGGTCGCAGGACTCGCGGTGGCGGGTGCGAGTGGAGTGGTGGCGGGAGGGCACCCGCTTACGTGTGGCGGTCCACAGCCCCGGGCCGCCCGAGGCGGTGCGGATGCGACCCGCCACCGAGGACGCCACCGGAGGGCGCGGCCTCCTGCTGGTGGACGCCCTGGCGGACCGGTGGTGGGTGGTGGCCAGCCGCTACGGCGGAACGGCGGTGACCTTCGTCGTGGACGACGCCTGGCCCGCCGCCGAACACGACTGACCAACCGAACACGACTGACCACCGAACAGGTCCGGCCGACGACCACGGGTGGCCGCCCGGAGCCGGCCGGCCACCCGGCCCCGGCACACGCGGACACCGCGACGCACCGGCCGGACCGCAGCGAGGAGGAAGCGGCATGCCCATCGCCACGGTGAACCCCGCCACCGGGGAGACCCTCAGAACATTCGAGGAGATGGACCGGGAACAGGTCGAACGCCGGCTGACGGCCGCCCGTGCCGCCTTCCGCCAGCACCGGCTCACCGACTTCGACGAGCGCGCGGAGATGCTGCTGCACGCCGCCGAACTGCTGGAGGCGGACAACGCCGACATCGCCCGGGTCATTACCACCGAGATGGGCAAACCCATCGGGGCCGCCCGCGCGGAGGCCGCCAAGTGCGTCAAGGCGATGCGCTGGTACGCGCACAACGCGGCCGCCCTCCTGGCCGACGAGCACCCGGCGCCGGACGACGTGGCCGACTCCGGCGCCGAGCACGCCCGGGTGGTGCACCGGCCGCTCGGCGTGGTGCTGGCCGTGATGCCGTGGAACTTCCCGCTCTGGCAGGTGGTGCGCTTCGCCGCGCCCGCGCTCATGGCGGGGAACGTGGGACTGCTCAAGCACGCCTCCAACGTGCCGCAGACCGCGCTGTACCTGGAGGAGCTGTTCCGCCGGGCCGGCTACCCGAAGGGCTGCTTCCAGACCCTGCTCGTCGGCTCGGACGCCATCGAGGCCGTTCTGCGTGACGAACGGGTGGACGCGGCCACCCTCACCGGCAGCGAGCCCGCCGGCCGGGCGGTGGCCTCCGTCGCCGGCGACGAGGTGAAGAAGACGGTGCTGGAGCTGGGCGGCAGCGACCCGTACGTGGTCATGCCGTCGGCCGACGTGGCACGCGCGGCGGCCACCGCCGTGACCGCCCGCACCCAGAACACCGGCCAGTCCTGCATCGCCGCCAAGCGCTTCATCGTGCACGCGGACGTGTACGACGACTTCGCCCGCCGCTTCGTCGACGGCATGGCCGCGCTGCGCGTCGGCGACCCGACGGACGAGGAAACCGACGTCGGGCCGCTGGCGAGCGAGCGTGGCCGCGCCGACCTCGAGGAACTGGTGGACGACGCCGTCGGCCTGGGCGCCGCGGCGCTCTGCGGCGGTCGGCGGCCCGACGGCCTGGACCGCGGCTGGTACTACGCCCCGACCGTGCTGACCGGAATCACCGACCGGATGCGCATCCACCGCGAGGAGGCGTTCGGCCCGGTGGCCACCCTCTACCGGGTGGAAAGCCTCGACGAGGCACTGGAACTGGCCAACGACACCCCCTTCGGGCTGAGTTCGAACCTGTGGACGCGGAACGAGGAGGACAGCCGCCGGTTCCTGCGGGACGTCAACGCCGGCGGCGTCTACGTCAACGGCATGACGGCGTCCCATCCGGCACTGCCGTTCGGCGGCGTCAAACGCTCCGGATACGGCAGGGAGTTGGCGGGCCACGGCATCCGCGAGTTCTGCAACACCACCACCGTTTGGTTCGGCGCGCAGGCGGAAGCCGACTGAGAGGAGCAGTACCGGCACGGACCGCACCCGGCCGACGCCCGACCGGCTGCGGGGACCCCGCCTCACACGCCGACCGGAAGGACGGAGAACGCCCGTGGCCGACACCGCGAACCCCCTTGACGTGGCCGCCCTCGACGCGCACTGGCGTGCGGCCAACTACCTCTCCTGCGGCCAGATCTACCTGATGGCCAATCCGCTGCTGCGCGAGCCGCTCAGCCCCGAGCACATCAAGCCGCGGCTGCTCGGCCACTGGGGCACCACCCCCGGTCTCAACCTCGTCTACACCCATCTGAACCGGCTGATCCGCGAGCGCGATCAGGACACCCTGTGCGTCTGGGGGCCGGGACACGGCGGGCCGGCGGTTCTCGCCGGGAGCTGGCTCGAAGGCAGCTACACCGAGACCTACCCCGACGTGACCCGGGACCGCGCCGGCATGGAACGCTTCTTCCGACAGTTCTCCTTTCCCGGCGGGGTGCCCAGCCACGCCGCGCCGGACGTGCCCGGCTCGATCCACGAAGGCGGCGAACTCGGCTACGCCCTGGCGCACGCCTACGGCGCCGCGCTGGACAACCCGCGCCTGCTGGTCGCCTGCGTCATCGGCGACGGAGAGGCGGAGACCGGGCCGCTTGCCGCCTCCTGGCACGGCAACAAGTTCCTCGACCCCGTCCACGACGGCGCCGTCCTGCCGATCCTGCACCTGAACGGCTACAAGATCGCCAACCCGACCGTGCTGGCCCGCCTGCCCGAAGCCGAACTCGACCAGCTCCTGCGCGGATACGGCCACGAGCCCCTGTACGTCACCGGTGACGTCGACGATCCGCCCGCGGTGCACCGCAAGCTCGCCGCCGCGCTCGACGAGGCCGCCGACCGGGTCCGGGAGATCCAGGACCGGGCACGGGTCGCCCGGGTCACCGCCCGCCCGCGCTGGCCGATGATCGTGCTCCGCTCCCCCAAGGGCTGGACGGGTCCGGCCGAGGTCGACGGCAAGCCGGTGGAGGACACCTGGCGCTCCCACCAGGTCCCGCTCGCCGAGGTCCGGGAGAACCACGACCACCTGCTCCGTCTGGAAGCCTGGCTGCGCTCCTATCGTCCGGAGGAACTGTTCGACGACGCCGGCCGGCCACGCCCCGGGGTCCTGCGACACGTGCCGGAAGGCACCCGACGCCTCGGTGCCACCCCACACGCCAACGGCGGACTGCTCCTCCGCGAACTCCCCGTACCTCCGCTGGAGAGGTACGGCGTGCCGGTGGACAAGCCCGGAGCGAGCAGCCACGCGCCGACCCGGGCCCTCGGGGCCCTGCTCGCCGACCTCATGACCGCCACCGCCGACCGCCGTGACTTCCGCCTGGTCGGCCCGGACGAGACGGCCTCCAACCGCCTGCACGCCGTGTACGAGGCGACGGGCAAGGCGTGGCAGGAGAAGACGCTCGAGACCGACGAGCATCTGAACCGCGGCGGGCGGGTCATGGAGGTGCTGTCGGAACACCTCTGCCAGGGCTGGCTGGAGGGCTATCTGCTCACCGGCCGGCACGGACTCTTCTCCTCGTACGAGGCCTTCGCCCACATCGTCGCCTCCATGGCCAGTCAGCACATCAAGTGGCTGAAGACCGCCGACGAACTGCGCTGGCGACGCCCCGTCGCCTCACTGAACTACCTCCTCACCTCCCATGTGTGGCGGCAGGACCACAACGGCTTCTCCCACCAGGACCCCGGCTTCGTGGACCACGTGTTCAACAAGAGCCCGGACTACGTACGGGTGTACCTGCCACCGGACACGAACACCCTGCTGGCCGTGGCCGAGCACGTCCTGGGCACCCGCAACCTGGTCAACGTCGTCGTCGCCGGCAAGCAACCCTGCTTCGACTGGCTGCCGCTGGAGGAGGCCAGGCACCACTGCGCCCGGGGCGCGGGCGTGTGGCCCTGGGCCGGCACCGGCGACGGCCGCCAGACGCCCGACGCCGTCCTCGCCTGCGCCGGCGACGTGCCGACCCAGGAGACGCTCGCGGCGGCCGCACTCCTCCGGCGTCACCTCCCCGACCTGGCCGTGCGGGTGGTGAACGTCGTCGATCTTGCCCGGCTGCTCCCGGCGGACCAGCACCCGCACGGCATGACCGACACCGACTACGACGCGCTCTTCACCCGGGACCGCCCGGTGATCTTCGCCTACCACGGCTATCCGTGGCTCATCCACCGCCTGACCTACCGCCGCACAGGCCACGACAACCTGCACGTGCGCGGCTATCAGGAGGAGGGCAGTACCACCACCCCCTTCGACATGGTCGTGCGCAACAACCTGGACCGCTACCGTCTCGCCATGGACGTCATCGACCGCGTCCCGGATCTCGCCGTGCACGCCGCCGACCTCCGCCAGCACCTGGCGGACGTACGCGCTCGCCACCACGAGTGGATTCGACGGCACGGCACGGACCTGCCCGAGGTCGCCGAGTGGGCCTGGCCCGGCTGACGGGCACCTCCTTCCTGACCCGTCGGGCTCCCTGACCCGTCGGGCCGGCTCGTCCCTCTCACCGCTCCGACGCCTCTCGCCCGGTCGGCTTCTCCGAGCTAGGCTCCAGGCCACGCGGTGTTCCGACGACACCGCGGGGGAGGGACGGTCATGGCGCGGTTCGGCAGGCTTCTCAGCAGGCCGGTGGTCCTCAGCGGCGCGGTGGTGCTGACGCTGCTGGTGGCTTTCGGGATGTACTGGTTCCAGCCCTGGAAGCTTGTCGTGGACGAGACCGTCAACGAGTCGCTCCCCTCGGCCGCACCGACCGCCACCTCCTCTCCCGGTACGGGCCCGGACACGGACGTCGGCGGCGACGGCGACGACGCCTCCGCGACGCCGACGCCGCCGGCCGAGCCCCGTACGCTCGTGTCAGGCGAACTGATCAGCCACGAGCACAGCACCTCCGGGAGCGTGCGTGTCGTGGAGACCGCCGACGGAAACCGCGTCCTTCGACTGGAGAACCTGGACACCAGCAACGGACCCGACCTGCACGTGTGGATCACCGACGCTCCCGTCATCGAAGGCCGTGCCGGCTGGCACGTCTTCGACGACGGCGAGTACGTCAACCTCGGCAAGCTCAAGGGCAACAAGGGAAGCCAGAACTACGAACTTCCCGAGACCGTCGACCTGGAAAAGCTCACCAGCGTCAGCATCTGGTGCAAGCGCTTCGCCGTCAGCTTCGGGGCTGCCGAACTGAAGGAAGCGTAGGGTTCACACCACGACCGGCGCGTCAGCCGTGCGGTTGAACGTCGATGCACCTTTTGGCGGGTGGAGGGATCATCCTTCCGGCTAGCCGCAGATGAGCGGTGCCGTGCCCCGCCCCGCACTCATACTTTTGGCCGGTAGGCAAAGCAACCATTCGGCCGAGGCGGGAAGGCACCCCGGCGGTGGACCGTGTACGGGACGAACAGTTCCCGTACACGGAGGAACCCGTGAAACGCTCCACCCTCGCCGTCCTGACCATCGTCGGAGGCCTCGCCTTCGCGACCGCCGTGCTGACGGTCCTGACCGCGCCCCGGCTGCTCTCCAGCGAGTCCACGAGCGTGCGGGACGCCGCGACCGGCCACGTGCCCCGCGCCGAGGTCGAACGGCGGATACAGGCCCACTACGGCGTACCGGTGATCGACAAGAAGCCACGGCAGGTGCGCTGCGAGGACGAGCTGCGTCCCCGCTCGGGCCGTCCCCTCATGTGCGAGGTCACGCTCGACGACGACAGGACGCAGAGCATCGCGGTCTCCGTCACGGGCACCGACGGCGAGCACGTCTCCTACGACTACGTGCTGCTGGAGGGCTGAGAAGGATGAACGCCCCGCACGTCTCGCCCGCCCCGGCGGCCGAGGCCACCTCCGCCACCGGCGCCGGGCGCTCCCGCATCCACGCCCTGGACGCCCTACGGGGATTCGCGCTCTGCGGCATCCTGCTGGTCAACATCCCGCAGATCGTCTCGCTCGCCGCCGGCCCCCGCCCCGGAGAACTCCACCCGGTCAGGGAGGCCTTGGACCTGCTGGTCCAGCACCGGTTCTTCCCGATCTTCTCCTTCCTCTTCGGCCTGAGCTTCGTGCTCTTCTACGAGAGTGCGGCAGCGCGCGGCGCCAACGCCCGCGTCCTCCTGCTCCGCAGGCTGCTGGCGCTCGGCATACTCGGCGGGCTCCACCAACTTCTGCACCCGGGCGAGGCGTTGCTGCCCTACGCGATCGCCGGCCTGGTGGTGCTGCTCCCCTCGACGTGGCTGCCGCGTTGGGCGACGCTGCTTGCGGGAGCCGCGGCGACCGTGGCCGGTCTGACGTTCGCCAGCGGCGGCATGGCCCTGATACCCGGGCTCTTCCTGCTGGGTGCCGCAACCGCCAGGTACGGCATACCGGACACGCTGCCGGACCGCACCCGGCAGCTTGCCGTGCTCCTCGCGCTCACCGCGCCGGCCGCCGTCGCCGCCGCCCTCTGGCAGCAGAGGACGTGGCTGGAGCCGATCGCCATGAAGTCGGCCGCCGTCGCTGGGCTGCTGGCCGCGATCGCCTACGTCTGCGGGTTCCTCCTGCTCCTGCAAAGCCCTTGGGGACGCCCCCTGGAGGCCGCTCTGGCCCCGCTCGGCCGGATGGCGCTCACCAACTACGTGTCCGGCACGGTGATTGTGGTGGCGGCGGCGCCCCTGCTCGGCCTCTCGGAGTCCCTGCGCTGGGGCAGCGCCCTCGCCCTGGCCGCCGGCACGCTGACCGCGCAGGCGGTGTTCAGCCGCTGGTGGCTGGCCCACCACCGGTACGGGCCGCTCGAGTGGGCGTGGCGGCGTGTGACCTGGTGGCGCTGAGACCTGGAGACAGCGCCTTCCGGCCTCAGCCGTCCCGCATCCGGCCCGTACGCCATGCCCACGCCGCGATCTCCACCCGGTTACGAACCTCCAACTTCAACTGGACGCTCGTCAGGTGCGTTTTCACCGTGGAGAGGGAGATGTGCAGCTCGGCGGCGATCTCCTGGTTCGTTCGGCCCTGAGCCACCAGCCGTACGACCTCCAGCTCCCGCTCTGAGAGCGGAGCGGGAGACGGCTCGGCGGCGGAGCCGTGGTCGAGGTTGCTGAGCAGGCGGAGAGTGACGGCCGGGGAGACCAGCCCGTCGCCCCGGGCCGCCGCCCGCACCGCCTCCACCAGCAGCGCCGGGCCGGCATCCTTCAGGAGGAAACCGACAGCGCCTCCCCGCAGTGCCCCGTACAGGTAGTCGTCCTGGTCAAAGGTGGTGACCACAACAACCCGCAGCGGGTCGGCGACATCCGGCCCTGCCAGCCGCCTGGTGACCTCCAGCCCGTCCAACCGGGGCATCCGGACGTCGACCAGGCAGACATCGGGACGGAGGCGCTGCGCCAGCTCCACACACTCCGCGCCGTCCGCGGCCTCGCCGACGACCTCGATGCCCGGCTGGGCCTCCAGGATCAGCCGGAACCCCGTCCGGACCATCTCCTGGTCGTCCGCCACCAGCACCCGCGTCACCGAACCGCTCATCCGACGGACTCCCTCCGCTCCCACACCGGGAACAC
>NZ_WMLF01000255.1 GCF_014156695.1 Streptomyces durbertensis
CGCGCCCGGCCGGCCCACGACGAGGCGGTGCGGCCGCCGGATCGGGCCGCCGTTCCGGCGCCCCCCGCCGGTCCGCCGGCCCGCCCCGCCGGCCGCGCCGCCCGGCCCGGCTGCGGCTGGGACAGCACCGGGCCAGACTGCGCTTCCTGAGCGTCGGACTCACCCTCGTCCTGCTCGTCTTTGTGGTCCGGCTGCTCCAGGTGCAGGCCGTCGACGCCGGGCGCTACTCCCAGCAGGCCAACGTCAACCGCTACGTGACCGTGCCGATCGCCGCCGAGCGCGGCACCGTCACCGACCGCGCCGGACGTGAACTCGCCACCACCGTCGACGCCTACGACATCACCGCGGACCCGTTCCTCTTCACCGAGGAGCAGACCGAGGTGCCCGACGCGCCCGCGCAGGCCGCCGCGCTGCTCGCCCCGATCCTCGGCGCCGACCCCGAGGCGCTCACCAAGGCGCTCACCGACCCGCCCGCACCCCGCTACGTCGTCCTGGCCAGGCAGCAGACCCCGCAGGTGTGGCGGCAGATCCAGGACCTCAGGCGGGCACTGGCGCAGAAGGCGAGGGACGGCGAGGGCGCCAACGTGCTCGGCGGCGTCTACGCCGAGCCCCGCGCCAAACGCGTCTACCCCAACAAGGAGCTGGCCGCCGGCGTGCTCGGCTTCGTCACCTCCGACGGCCGCGGCGGCGGCGGGCTGGAGGCCCAGCTCGACAAGGAGCTCGCCGGCAAGGACGGCAAGATCACCTACGCCCAGTCCGCCGGCCGGCGGGTGCCCACCGCCGGAGCCGAGGAGCAGCCCGCCACCCCGGGCACCTCCGTCGAGCTGACCATCGACCGGGACATCCAGTGGGCCGCCCAGCAGGCGGTGTCCGAGCAGGTCCGCAAGTCCAAGGCCGACCGGGGCTACGTCATCGTGCAGGACGTCGCCACCGGCGAGGTGCTGGCCATGGCCAACGCGCCCGGCTACGACCCCGGCGACCTCGCCAGGGCCAGCAGCACGGCGCTCGGCAACCCCGCCCTCCAGGACGCCTTCGAGCCCGGCTCCACCGCCAAGCTGATGACCATGGCGGCCGTCCTGGAGGAGGGCAAGGCGGTCCCGGCGACCAAGGTCATCGTGCCCAACCGGCTCGGCCGCGCCGGCCGCGCCTTCGCCGACGACCACGACCACCCCACCTACCACCTCACGCTCACCGGGGTGCTCGCCAAGTCCAGCAACATCGGCACGATCCTCGCCGCCGAACGCCTCGGCGACCGCCAGCGGGAGGCCAACCGGGTACTCCACCGCTACCTGCGGGCCTTCGGCGTCGGCAGGAAGACCGGCCTCGGCTTCCCCGGCGAGACCTCCGGCATCCTCGCCAAACCGGAGGACTGGAACGCCGCCCAGCAGTACACGATCCCCTTCGGCCAGGGCGTCTCCGTGAACGCCCTCCAGGCGACCTCCGTGTACTCCACCATCGCCGGCGGCGGCGTCCGGATCGCCCCCACCCTGGTGAAGGGCACCACCGGGCCCGACGGGCGCTACACCCCCGCGCCCGAGCCGAAGCGCAGCCGGGTCGTCTCCGAGGAGACCGCCACCACGCTCTCCCGGATGCTGGAGGCCGTCGTCCACGACGAGCAGGGCACCGGCAAGGCGGCCGCCATCCCCGGCTACCGCGTCGCGGGCAAGACCGGAACCTCCAACCGTGTCGACCCGCAGACCGGCCGCTACCGCGGCTACACCGCCTCCTTCGCCGGCTTCGCACCCGCCGACAAGCCCCGCGTCACCGTGTACTGCGCGGTGCAGAACCCCAAGCGCGGCAGCTACTACGGCAGCTCGGTGTGCGGCCCCGTCTTCCACAAGGTCATGACCTTCGCGCTGAAGTCACTGCGCGCCGCGCCCTCCGGCGACAAGCCGGCCGGGCTGCCCACCACCTTCGAACCGGGCGAATGAGCGCCACCCGCGAGTGAGAGAGAACCGCACGTGCACACGATCACCGACGCAGTGGACCCCGGCGGCGGCCCCCGGCAGCCACGCCCCTCACGTGGCCCGACGGACGCCGGGCCCGGTAACCTCACCGCCGTGCCACAAGCTGATCTGACCCCATCCGAGACCGAGCCGGCCGGTAAACCGGAAGCCCTCGCGCTCCGCCCCACCGGGCTGCGCCCCGTACCGCTGGCCGAACTCGCCGCCTCCCTGGACGTCCGGCCCCGCCGGGCGACCGACGCCGGTGCCGAGGACGTCACCGTCACGGGGATCACCCACGACTCCCGCGCGGTCCGCCCGGGCGACGTGTACGCGGCGCTCCCCGGCGCCCGCTTCCACGGCGTGGACTTCGCCACGCAGGCCGCCTCGCTCGGCGCCGTCGCCGTGCTGACCGACCCGGCCGGCGTCGAACGCGCGCTGGCCACCGGGCTGCCCGTCCTCACCGTGGACGACCCGCGCGGCCGCATGGGCCGCCTCGCCGCCGAGATCTACGGCGAACCGGGCCGCGACCTGCTCCAGATCGGCATCACCGGCACCTCCGGCAAGACCACCACCGCCTACCTCGTGGAGGGCGGGCTGCGCGCCGCCGCCAAGGAGGGCGAGCTGACCGGCCTCATCGGCACGGTCGAGTCCCGGGTCGGCGACCGCCGGGTGAAGTCCGAACGCACCACCCCCGAGGCGACCGACCTCCAGGCCCTCTTCGCGGTGATGCGGGAGAACGGCGTCACCTCCGTCGCCATGGAGGTCTCCAGCCACGCCCTGGTGCTCGGCCGGGTCGACGGCTGCGTCTTCGACGTGGCGGTCTTCAACAACCTCAGCCCCGAACACCTCGACTTCCACCCGGACATGGACGACTACTTCCGGGCGAAGGCGGCGCTGTTCACCCCCGAACGCTCCCGCGTCGGTGTGGTCAACGTCGACGACGAGTGGGGCCAGCGGCTGGTCACTGAGGCCGGCGTGCCGGTGATCACGTTCTCCGCCGAGGGCCACCCGGACGCCCACTGGCGGGCCGAGGACGTCGAGATCGGCCCGCTCGGCTCCACGTTCACCGCCGTCGGCCCGAACGGCACCCGGGTGCGCGCCGCCGCCCCGCTGTCCGGCACCTTCAACGTCTCCAACACCCTGGCCGCGCTGGTCGCCCTGGTGGTCGCCGGAGTCGACGCGCAGACCGCCGCCGACGGCATCGCCGCGGTGCCCGGCGTCCCCGGCCGGCTGGAGCGGGTCGACGCCGGCCAGCCCTACCTGGCCGTCGTGGACTACGCGCACAAGCCGGACGCCGTGGAGTCCGTGCTGCGCGCCGTCCGCAAGGTCACCCCCGGCCGGGTGCACGCCGTGCTCGGCTGCGGCGGCGACCGCGACCCGCACAAGCGGACCGCGATGGGCGCGGCCCTCGCACGCCTCGCCGACACCGCCGTCCTCACCTCCGACAACCCGCGCTCGGAGGACCCGCTGATGATCCTGGCCGCGATGCTCGCCGGCGCCGCCGAGGTGCCCAGCCACGACCGCGGCACGGTGCTGCTGGAGGAGGACCGGGCCGCGGCCATCGCCGCGGCGGTCGCCCGCGCCGAGCCCGGCGACACCGTTGTCGTCGCCGGCAAGGGCCACGAGCAGGGGCAGGACATCGCCGGCGTGATCCGCCCGTTCGACGACCGCGAGGTGCTGCGCGAGGCGATCCTGGCCGCCGGCCACGCCACGTCCCGCAGCGAAGACGAGGAGCGCGACGCCCGATGATCCCCCTCAGCCTCGCCGAGATCGTCGAGATCGTCTCCGGCCGGCCCCACGACATACCGGACGACCAGGTCAAGGTGACCGGCCCGGTGGTCATCGACTCCCGGCAGGTCGAGCCCGGCGGACTGTTCGCCGCCTACGCCGGCGAACGGGTGGACGGCCACGACTACGCCGCCGGCGCGGTGGCGGACGGCGCGGTCGCCGTGCTGGCCACCCACCCGGTCGACGCCCCCGCGATCCTCGTCGACGACGTCACCCGCGCGCTCGGCGCGCTCGCCCGGCACAGCGTCTCCGCGCTCGGCACCGCCGTCGTCGCCCTCACCGGCTCGGCCGGCAAGACCAGCACCAAGGACCTCATCGCCCAGCTCCTCGGCGAACTCGGCCCCACGGTCTGGCCGCCCGGCTCCCTCAACAACGAGATCGGGCTGCCGCTGACCGCCCTGCGCGCCGGGCTCGACACCCGCCACCTCGTGCTGGAGATGGGCGCCCGCGGCAAGGGCCACATCCGCTACCTGGCCGAACTCACCCCGCCGCGCATCGGCGCCGTGCTCAACGTCGGCACCGCGCACCTCGGAGAGTTCGGCGGCCGGCAGCAGATCGCCGAGGCCAAGGGCGAACTCGTCGAAAGCCTGCCGAGCGCCGACGAGGGCGGCGTCGCCGTGCTCAACGCCGACGACCCCCTGGTCCGCGCCATGTCCGCGCGCACCGAGGCCCGCGTCGTGCTGTTCGGCGAGTCCGCCGACGCCGACATCAGGGCCGAGGACGTCCGGCTGGGCGAGGACGGCAGACCCTCCTTCACGCTTCACACACCCTCCGGGTGCAGCGATGTGACCATGCGCCTGTACGGTGAGCACCACGTGTCGAACGCGCTTGCCGCGGCGGCCGTTGCCCATGAACTGGGCATGCCCGCCTCGCAGATCGCGCAGGCGCTCACCAGCGCGGGCACGCTCTCCCGGTGGCGCATGGAGGTCACCGAGCGCGCCGACGGCGTCACCGTCGTCAATGACGCGTACAACGCGAACCCCGACTCCATGAAGGCCGCCCTGCGTGCGCTGGTGGCCATCGCGGGAGGGGGCGCGAGGGGCGGCGGACGTCGTACGTGGGCGGTGCTCGGTGAGATGGCGGAGCTCGGAGAGGCCGCGCTCACGGAGCACGACGCGGTCGGACGGCTCGCCGTCCGGCTCAACGTCAGCAAGCTCGTGGCGGTCGGTGGCCGGGAGGCCGCATGGCTCGACATGGGCGCCAAGAACGAGGGTTCGTGGGGTGAGGAGTCGGTGCACGTGTCCGACGCTCGGGCGGCTATCGACCTGTTGCGCAGTGAACTGCGACCGGGGGACGTCGTACTGGTGAAGGCTTCCCGTTCGGTGGGCCTCGAGCAGGTCGCGCAGGCCCTGCTCGTCGACGCGGAGGGCGAGGTCGCCGGTCGATGAGGCAGATCCTCTTCTCCGGAGTCATCGGGCTCTTCCTGACCCTGGTCGGCACCCCGCTGCTGATCAAGCTGCTCGCCCGCAAGGGCTACGGGCAGTACATCAGGGACGACGGGCCGCGCGACCACCACAGCAAGCGCGGCACGCCGACGATGGGCGGTATCGCCTTCATCATGGCGACCCTGGTCGCCTACGCGCTGACCAAGGTCATCACCGGCAGCGAGCCGACCATCTCCGGTCTGCTCGTGCTGTTCCTGATGGCCGGTATGGGCCTGGTCGGCTTCCTCGACGACTACATCAAGATCGTCAAGCAGCGCAGCCTGGGCCTGCGGGCCAAGGCCAAGATGCTCGGACAGCTCATCGTCGGCATCGCCTTCGCGGTGCTCGCCCTGAACTTCGAGGACCTGCGCGGCAACGCGCCCGCCTCGGACCGGCTGTCCTTCACCCAGGACTTCGGCTGGCACCTGGGCCCGGTGCTCTTTGTCATCTGGGCGCTGTTCATGATCCTGGCGATGTCCAACGGCGTGAACCTCACCGACGGACTGGACGGCCTGGCCACCGGCGCCTCGGTGATGGTCTTCGGCGCCTACACCTTCATCGGCGTCTGGCAGTACCAGGACTCCTGCGCGATCACCGGCAGCCCCAGCTGCTTCGAGGTCCGCGACCCACTGGACCTCGCCGTGGTGGCGGCCGCGCTCATGGGCGCCTGCTTCGGCTTCCTGTGGTGGAACACCTCACCCGCCAAGATCTTCATGGGGGACACCGGCTCGCTCGCCCTCGGCGGCGCGCTCGCCGGCCTGGCCATCCTCTCCCGCACCGAGCTGCTGCTGGCCATCCTCGGCGGCCTGTTCGTGCTCATCACCCTCTCGGTGGTCATCCAGGTCGGCTCCTTCCGGCTCACCGGCAAGCGGGTCTTCAAGATGGCGCCGCTCCAGCACCACTTCGAACTCAAGGGCTGGAGCGAGGTCCTGGTGGTGGTCCGCTTCTGGATCATCCAGGGCATGTGCGCCATCGTCGGCGTCGGCATCTTCTACGCGGCCTGGGCGGCGCAGAAGTGACCGGGCACGCGGCCGGACAGCCGGCGGAGACCCAGCCGGCGGACGCGAAGCCCGCGGCCGACGTGGGTGCGGAGTTCGACGGCCGGGCGGTCGTGGTGGCCGGCCTCGGCGTGAGCGGCGTCAGCGCCGCCCGCGTCCTGGCCTCACTGGGCGCCCGGGTCACCGTCGTGGACGGCGGCCACGGACAGGCCCAGCGGGAACGCGCGGCGGCGCTCGCCGAGGAGGGCGTCGCCGTCCGCCTCGGCGACGGCGAGAGCCTGCCCGAGGGCACGGAGCTTGTGGTCACCTCGCCCGGCTGGCCGCCGTCCTCCCCGCTGTTCCAGGCCGCCGCCGACGCCGGCGTCGAGGTCTGGGGCGACGTCGAACTGGCCTGGCGGCTGCGCGGGCTGCGCACCGCCGAGCCCGCGCCCTGGCTCGCCGTCACCGGCACCAACGGCAAGACCACCACCGTGCGGATGCTCGCCGAGATCCTGGCCGCCGCCGGGCTGCGCACCGCCGCCGTCGGCAACATCGGCACGCCCATCCTGGACGTCGTGCTCTCCGCCGAGCCGTACGACGTGCTCGCCGTCGAGCTGTCCAGCTACCAGCTGCACTGGGCGCCCTCGGTGCGGCCGCACTCGGCGGCCGTCCTCAACATCGCCCCCGACCACCTCGACTGGCACGGCTCGATGGCCGCCTACGCCGCCGACAAGGGCCGGATCTACGAGGGCAACCAGGTCGCCTGCGTCTACAACGCCGCCGACCCGGCCACCGAGCACCTGGTACGGGCCGCCGACGTCGCCGAGGGCTGCCGGGCGATCGGCTTCACCCTGGCCAGCCCCCGCCCCTCGGAGTTCGGCGTGGTCGACGGGCTGCTCGTCGACCGGGCCTTCGTCGAGGACCGGCAGCGCCAGGCCCAGGAACTCGCCGACGTCGGCGACCTCGCGCCCTCCTCGGGCCACGTCGCCCCGCACAACGTCGCCAACGCGCTCGCCGCCGCCGCGCTCGCCCGCGCCTACGGCGTACCGGCGGAGGCGGTACGCGAGGGGCTGCGCGCCTTCCGCCCCGACGAGCACCGCATCGCGCACGTCGCGGACGTGGACGGCGTGGCGTACGTCAACGACTCCAAGGCGACCAACACCCATGCCGCGCAGGCGTCCCTCGCGGCCTACGAGTCGGTCGTGTGGATCGCCGGCGGCCTCGCCAAGGGCGCCACCTTCGACGAACTCGTCAAGGGTGCGGCCGGACGGCTGCGCGGCGTGGTCCTGATGGGTGCCGACCGCCACCTCATCCGGGAGGCGCTGGCCCGACACGCCCCCGATGTACCGGTCACCGACCTCGACCGGACCGACACTGAGGCGATGTCGGCGGTGGTGCACGAGGCGAGCCGCCTGGCCCGGCCCGGGGATACGGTGCTGCTGGCACCGGCCTGTGCCTCGATGGACATGTTCACCAACTACGGCCAGCGCGGCGACGCCTTCGCCACCGCGGTACGGGAG
>NZ_WMLF01000256.1 GCF_014156695.1 Streptomyces durbertensis
TGTCGCAGCTGACATCGCACGCCTCCGCGGCCCGCGCCCCTGTGGTCCGGAGGTCCTGCGTCGACTCCAGCCTCACACAGCTGCTCTCCCCCGCCGCGAGGCGCAGTTGGCTCTGCGGAACGGACTCGCGACGCCGATCACTGGCGATCTCCTGGAATGGCACGGCCACTACGACGAGGACCGTGGTATCGACCGCGACGCCCCCGAAGACCGCAGCCAGTTTCTGCTCTGACACTACGATTTGGAGAAGGTTCCTGAACCGATGAAGATGGCAGGGTGCTCTCTGGAGCTTGGCGGCTCGTCACACCGAGCCGAGGATCGAAACTTTGTCGGTGTCTGGATAGCGCGCGAGTTGGGGCTGGCCACGCAGGAAGCTCGCGTGGCCAGCCCCTCGCTACGCCAGATCGTCCCGTGTTCGGAGCCGACCCAGCACCAGTACCCCGATGATCACAATAATTACCGACCAGTCAGGGACTTGGCACCCATGAGTCACCAGTCGCCTCCTTCTTTGTAGGTGTAGAAGCAGAGCCAGTGTGCCGCCTCGCGAGTGAGGTCCCGCATCCCCGCATCCACCCCAGCGGCGAAGAGCTCAGCTTCCTGCTGGTCAGCCCGGGCTCACCGCCACTGACTCGACCCACCCCCCTCACCACAGTTCACCCGAATGAGTTAACCCGTCAAGGAGGAAAGATGGCTGCTCCCATAACTGCGGCGCGGCGCCGAAATCGCGGCAATGACGGTTGGGCGTTCCCGGATCTTGTCGTGGAGACGTGGGGCGATCTCGCGTGCTTCACACGTCCGGAGTTGAAGTCCGAGCGGGTCAGTTATCAGATGATGACCCCTTCTGCGGCTAACGGGTTTCTGCAAGCAATCTTCTGGAAGCCGCAGTTTCGGTACGTGATTCGTCGGATCGAGGTGATGAAGGGGGTGCGGTGGCAGCAGGTTCGGCGTAACGAGGTCCGTTCAGTCACCACTGCCTCCGGGGTGCGGTCCATGCGGAAGGAGCCGACGCAGCGGTACGACGTGGAGGAGGACCGGGATCAGCGCAACACCGTGGCGCTGGCGGATGTGCGCTATCGGATTCATGCGCAGGTGGTGGTATCCGCCGAGGCGCGTGCGGGGTCGGACGGCTTCCCGCCGGCGACGGAGGAGAAGTTCCGGGAGCAGTTGCGGAGGCGGGTGGAGCGCGGGGCGTGCTTCTCGCAACCGTTCTTCGGGTGCCGGGAGTTCACCGCTTCGTTCGGCCCTGCCACCGACCGGGCAGCGGATCAGGAGGCCAAGCTCTGGACGGAGGAGCTGGGGCTGATGCTGCACTCGATCGAGTACACGCCGAGCGGTGAGCGGTACCGGTGGTTCCGAGCTCGGGTCGAGGGAGGAGTGCTGGAGGTGCCGCGGAGGCCGCTTCCTGAGAGTGCTGTCGTCATGCCCGAGGGGCCATGGCGGGCCGCAGGGACGGAGGGTTGATCGGGTGCTGCTGCAGAGACTCAAGGAGTTCGCCGAGCGGGCCGCCGATCAGCTGCCCGCGGAGTACTACCGGCCAAGGACCATTCACTGGGTGCTGCGGATCGCCGAGGACGGAAGCTCGGCCGAGCTTGAAGGCGGGGGTCCGCTACCGCCGAAGCAGCGGGATCAGGCGCTGGTGGAGCAGGTTCCCTATGTACAGCGGTCCGGGACGAAGGTTCCTCCGTATCTGCTGGTGGACTCGGCTGACTTCGTACTCGGCGTCCCGAAGGTCGCCGCAGCGGGAGCGCCAGCCGAGAAGGCGGCTGCGGAGGCCGGACGCCGCCATGACGCCTGGCGGGATCTCGCACTCGCCTGGGCAGAGGAGAACGCGGATGATCCAGCCGCGGTGGCACTGCGCCGGTACCTGGTGGACCCCTCAGTGCGGTGGCCCGTCAACGAGCGAGTTTCCGCGAAGGATGTCGTCGCCCTTCGGGTCGGCATGCGGTGGCTTCATCCCCTTCCCTCGGTACGGAAGTTCTGGGCGGAGGTGGTGCGGCAACGGAAGGGAGGCTCGGAGGAACGGTCCGGTCTCTGTCTGGTGTGCGGTACGCACGCGCAGCTGCTGGCGACGATCCCCGAACCGGTGAAGAAGGGTTCGGTACCCACGGTTGGCGGCAGCAACGAGGGCCAGCTGGTGTCCATCAACGCTGCCTCCCAAGGCAGGCGAGGAATCACGCAGTTGGGTAACACACCGATCTGCCACACCTGCGGCGGCCGGTCAATGGCCTCCCTCAACCACCTGCTGGCCTCCGAGCGGCACAGCCGCCGTTTCCGTGAGGACGGTGTGTTGTTGTGGTGGACCCGCGAGGGGGCGAACGACGACGCCCTTGACGCACTGCTGCATGACAAGCCGGACGAGGCCGATATCGCGCGGCTTGTCGACAGCATCAACGACGCTCCTCGTCCAACCGCCGCTGCCGGTATCGACGCCGATGCGTTCTACGGGCTGACGCTCGGGCTGAACAACGCCCGGATCGTGGTCCGTGACTGGATCGACGTACCCGTCGACCGTGTCCTGAGGGCCTGGGGACGCTGGTTCGATCACAGTGGTGCCTTCGACGGCTGGAATCGGGTCACGCGTTGGACGCCGATCTGGCTCATGGCCCTGTCCTGCGGTCGCTGGGACGGCGAACGGTACGCCAAGGGCAGCGCTCCGCACGGGCTGGAACACGACCTGTTGCGCTCAGCGCTCCATGAGAACCCGCTACCCGCCCACGTGCTCCCGCTGCTGTTGCAGCGTATCCAGGCCGACCAGCGCATCGACACGCCACGGGTCGCGCTGCTGCGCCTTATCCTCAACCGCCCCTTCTCACAGACTGGGAACGCTGTGAATCCTGCGACCGAGAAGCTCAACGAGGACAGCACCGACGCCGCCTACACGGCTGGCCGGATGTTCTACGTCCTGGAGGAGGTCCAGCGAAGTGCGCTGGAGAACCTGAACACCTCGCTGCGGGACAAGCACTTCCGTACGGCGATGGTCGCGCCGCTTACCACCATGACGCAGTTGGTAGCGAACGCCAACGCGCACTTCAAGCGGCTCGAACGGGATAACCCCAAGGCTGGACGAGCGCTTCTCGACCGGCTCACCCAGCTGCAGAGCCGCCTGGACACCACGCTGCCGCAGCACCTGGCCCCAGACGGCCAGGCTCGCTTCGTTCTGGGCTACTACCACCAGCGGCAGTCCGCTCTGGAAGCCATGGCCGCGGCACGGAACAACGGCGAAGGGGACGGAGGCTCCACGGAAGGCACCTGACCTGCACGCGCGCCACAACGCTGCCCTATTCACCGCGCTGCCACAACCACCACACGAAGGACGAAGACTTCACCATGACCGCTGACGCCCACCTCGACCCCGCCCGCAAGCACGACTTCGTGTTCCTCATCGAAGCGGTGGACTCCAACCCCAATGGCGACCCCGACAACGGCGGCATCCCTCGCACCGATCCCATCACCGGCGAAGGGCTGATCACCGATGTCGCCATCAAGCGCAAGATCCGCAACACGGTCGCGATGTTCAACGGACACGAGAACAAGCCCGGGAACCACATCTACGTCGAAGCCGGTGTCGCCCTCAACGCCCAGCACGAACGCGCCTACACGGAGGGGGCAGCCACCGACACCAAGTCCGCACAGGCGTGGATGTGCCAGAACTTCTTCGACGTCCGCATGTTCGGGGCCGTCATGACCACCGGCAAGAAGGATCGGTGGGCGGGCCGCGTTCAAGGACCCGTCCAGATCGGATTCGCCCGGTCCATCGACCCCGTCACCCCGATCGACATCGGTATCACCCGCCTCACTCCGACCCGTGAAGAGGACGTCGCAGCCTGGAACAACCCCGACCCGAAGGCCAAGGGCAAGGAAACCGAGATGGGCTCCAAGCACATCGTGCCCTACGGCCTCTACAAGGGCGTCGGACACTTCAGCGCACCCCTGGCGGCGAAGACCGGTGTCACGGCAGAGGATCTCGCGCTCTTCTGGCGCGCCTTCGAGCTCATGCTCGAACACGACCGCGCCGCGGCCCGGGCCGGCCTCGCCCTGCGCGGCCTCTACGTCTTCACTCACGACGACGCCTTCGGACGCGCCCCCGCCCACGAACTCGCCGATCTCGTCAGCGTGACCCGACGCCACGACGTCACCGCACGCAGCCTGGGCGACTACCAACTCCACACACCCGAGAAGGACGAGCTACCGGGCGGTGTCACCCTCACCACCCTCCTCCCGAAGATCCCAGCCGCACGGGCATGACCGCGGCACCCTCGGCACAGGGCGGAGAGGGGCCCCTCCCACAGGTTCCCCTCTCCGCTTTGGAGCACTACGCCTACTGCCCCCGTCAAAGCGGTCTCATCCTGCTGGAAGACGCCTTCGAAGACGACGCCGCGACCGTCCGCGGTACCCTCCTCCACCAGCGCGTCGACACCCCCGGCAACCGAGGCCGCGGAACCGTCCGCACCCTCCACGCCCTGCCCGTCTACCACGACGCCCTCGGCCTGGTCGGCATCTGCGACACCGTCGAACTACATCCACACGGGCGCGTTCTGCCCATCGAGCACAAGTCCGGCCGCTACCTGCCCGGCGGCCCAGCCGACGTCCAGACCGCCGCGCAAGCGATCTGCCTGGAGGCGATGTTCCACACAACCATCAGCCGTGCGGCCGTCTACTCCGCCCACGACAGACGTCGACACACCGTCACCATCGACGACTCCCTGCGCCAGCATGTCCGCGACCTCACCCACGAGATCCGGCGCATGCTCACCACGAGCGCCCTCCCACCACCGGTCGCTGACAACCGATGCCGCCGCTGCTCCATGGCGGCCTCCTGCATGCCGCACGTCCTCACCGGCACCCGCCGCTTCCGCCGACTGCTGCAAGACCTCTACCGTACGGACCCGCCGCCGGAGCAGCCATGACCCTCGAACTCCTTAACACCCTCTACGTCCAGACCCAGGGCACCGACCTCCGACTGGAAGAAGACTCCGTACGGGTCCGCGTCCCCGACCAACCCGGGCGCCGAACCCTCCCCCTCAGACGCCTGGACGCCATCGTCGTCTACGGCCACGTCAACCTCTCCACCGAGCTCATCACACGCTGTGCCCAAGACGCGCGCTCCATCACGTGGATGAGTCGCAGCGGGCGCTACCTCGGCCGGCTCGACGGAGGCGTAAAGGGAAACGTCCTCCTCCGCCACTCACAACACCAGGCACACGACAACGCCGACACCCGCATCGCGATATCCCGCAACATCGTCGCGGCCAAGATTCGTAACAGCCGCTGGGTCATTCTCCGCGCCGCCCGCGACGCCAAGGCAGCCGCTCAGGAATCCATGCGCACCGTCGCGACCCAACTCTCCGACGCCACCACCGAGATCCCCGACGCCCCCGACAACGACACCCTCATGGGCATCGAAGGCAACGCGGCACGTCTCCACTTCGAAGCCCTCCGCCACGCGCTCCGCCCAGCAGAGGGCATCCCCCCGTTCGAACGTCGCATCCGTCGACCACCGACCGACCCGATCAACGCGGCCCTCTCCTTCACCTACGGGCTTCTGCGTGGCCTGGTTCACGGCTCGACCGAACAGATCGGCCTCGACCCCTACGTCGGCTACCTCCACGGCATCCGACCAGCCAAACCCGCGCTCGTCCTGGACCTCATGGAAGAGTTCCGCGCCCCGCTCGCCGACCGCCTCGTGCTCACCCTCCTCAACCGACGCCAGCTACGCCCCGAACACTTCGAATACCTACCCGGCGGAGCCGTCCACCTCACCGACGACGGACGTACCGCCCTCATCCAGGCATGGCAAGAGTGGAAACAGCGAACCTGGCAGCACACCCTCGCCGGCCGCGACGTACCAGCCGGACTACTCCCCACCATGCAAGCCCGCCTCCTCGCTCGCCACCTCCGCGGCGACCTCCCCGCCTACCTCCCCTGGACCGCAAGCTGACATGGACCTCCTCCTCACCTACGACGTCGACACCACCACTCCCGAAGGAGCCAGACGCCTCCGCCGTGTCGCAAAGCTCTGCGAAGGCTACGGACTACGCGTCCAGAAGTCCGTGTTCGAAATCGTCGCCGACGAGAAGAACACCCTCCAACTCCTCGCCAGGATCGATGCCATCATCGACACCAACCTCGACAGCATCCGCCTCTACCGCCTTCCCCACAACGGCCTCGCCGACGTACAGACCCGCGGCACCGCCCGACCCCAACCACACAGAGACGACCTGGTCATCTGAGAGCCCACTTCGGTACCGCAAGCACACCAACGACACGCGGACCACACCGAGGCAAAATGCCGGAATCACCCGAACCGCCGCCGGCCACACCCGTCGTACAACGCACCACCGGCGGCGAATACACTGCTCAGGCACCGTGGCGGTCGCCCTCCGGGGCGGCCGGGTATCGCAACTCCAGCGTCCACGTGCCATCAAGGCGCACCTCGACCACGTGGCGGTCGCCCTCCGGGGCGGCCGGGTATCGCAACGACAACTGGCGGGGATGTACCAGGAACTCGCCCAGCATGTGGCGGTCGCCCTCCGGGGCGGCCGGGTATCGCAACATCAGAAGGGTGGCCCAGGAGTGGCGGTCTACAAGCGTGGCGGTCGCCCTCCGGGGCGGCCGGGTATCGCAACCTCTACGGGCTCGCCGGGTTCCGCCGGCACGGTGGGGTGGCGGTCGCCCTCCGGGGCGGCCGGGTATCGCAACCGGAGGACGACGCGCAAGGCGAGGGATCGCTGGAGTGTGGCGGTCGCCCTCCGGGGCGGCCGGGTATCGCAACGTCGTCGTCCATCGGCGAGCGGTAGTCCTGGCCGGAAGTGGCGGTCGCCCTCCGGGGCGGCCGGGTATCGCAACCTCTCCTCCCGGCTGCGGGAAGTCAACGGCGCCGAAGTGGCGGTCGCCCTCCGGGGCGGCCGGGTATCGCAACTCCGCCTCGGTGCGCTGGCCCGGAACCTCAGCCGCGGGTGGCGGTCGCCCTCCGGGGCGGCCGGGTATCGCAACCACCATGGCGCGGGGTGGGCTGTCGGTTAAGGCGGCGTGGCGGTCGCCCTCCGGGGCGGCCGGGTATCGCAACGTCCACCGGCTGGTGTGCCACCCGCTGCACCCCAGCTGTGGCGGTCGCCCTCCGGGGCGGCCGGGTATCGCAACTCCCTCTGGCACAAGAAGGCCAGCCTGCCGACCCCGCCGTGGCGGTCGCCCTCCGGGGCGGCCGGGTATCGCAACCCTTGCGCCACCGCTCGTAGGCGCCCTCCTGGTCCGTGGCGGTCGCCCTCCGGGGCGGCCGGGTATCGCAACACCACCACGGGCGCGAAGCGCCCGAGCACCCCTGAGCCGTGGCGGTCGCCCTCCGGGGCGGCCGGGTATCGCAACCCTGCCAGTCCTCCACCAGCTCGTCCAGGCGGCGTGGTGGCGGTCGCCCTCCGGGGCGGCCGGGTATCGCAACCCCGAACCGATGGAAGACCTCGGCACTGGACACCGGTGGCGGTCGCCCTCCGGGGCGGCCGGGTATCGCAACTCATCGACACCCCGCAGATCGAGGACCACGCCGCCAGTGGCGGTCGCCCTCCGGGGCGGCCGGGTATCGCAACGCCCTGAGGCTGTGGCCCAGTGGCTCGCGGTGGGGGGGC
>NZ_WMLF01000257.1 GCF_014156695.1 Streptomyces durbertensis
GTCCAGCATGTCCGCGACCGCGCTCTCCCCGCCGGCGAACGCGCACGCCCTTGCCGGCGCCGCGACGGCGGCACCGGCCGGCAGCAGCACGGCGCCCAGCACCGCCGTGCCCACCATCGCCACACGGACGCGGGCAGGTCGGCTGATCATCTCAGTCACGCAGGTGATCGTGCGCCCCGCGCGCGCCCTTCAGGGCGACTCGCCGTGATAATTCGCCGCTTGGGGTGAACTCGCGTGTCGCACGGCCTCGGAAGGCGTTGTGAAGGGGAGAACGCCCCGACCCAACATCAGCGCGGCGTGCGTGAGTTGGCCACGAATGGCGGGTGAGGCACCTCGGCGGGACGTGGCCGCCGAGCGGTGTGCGTCGGCTCAGTCCTCGCGGCGGCGACGGCGCTTGCGCGCCCTGCGCCTGCTCTTGCTGAAGAACCAGCCTGCCGGCGGCTCGTCCGCCCGCCAGGGCTGGGGCTCCGGAGGCTCCCGCCGCCAGCGTTCCTGGAGCATCCGGGTGCGCGCCGCCGGCTCGTTCACCTCGGCCGACCTGATGAAGTCCTCGTCGAGGACAAGGCCGTCCCAGTCGGTGCTCTCCTCGCTGCGGGGCTCGCGCTCCTCGCCCCGGCCCTGCGGCTCGCTGCCCACGGCACGTCTCCCGTCACTGGATAACGGAACTGGTCTCCCGGCAACGCGCCGGGTGTTCGAATGGTTCCCGACACGGGTCGGGTCACACCCCGGGCGCCGGAACCGGTGGTGGCCGCGCCGACGGCGGGCGGACGGGCGAATGGTGAGCGGGCGCGAGAATTCCGTCAAGGTCGGCCGACAGACCGTGACGGCGACGCTACGCTGACCGTGGCCATGCCGGACGGCGGTGGGCCGACAGCCCACGCCGGCCGGCCGGGGCCGCCACCCCAGCGGCCGGCCGAGACGCCCACACGACGCGCGCGAGACAGACGGCGCACTCACAGGTGTGCCAAGAGGGGAACGAGTGGTTCCGGAGCAGCTCGACACACAGCGAGCACAGGTCGACGGCCCTCCCGCACCCGGCGAGGGCGTGGCAGGTCCCCTGGAGCGCGAGGCGGAACTCGCCGCCGCCCGTGTCGCGGTCGACCGGCTCACCGCCGTCGTACGACCCGGCGCGCCCGGGCCCGGCGGGCTCGTCGCCTACACCGGAGCGGCGGGCGCCGGCAAGACGACCGTCCTCGCCGAGGTGCGGGCACTGGCGGTCGACCGCGGCTGCACCGCCCTGTACGCCAGGGGCGCGGAGCAGGAGCGCGCCACCGCCTTCCACGTGGTGCGGCAGCTGCTGCAACCCCTGCTCGCGGGCTTCTCCGAGCGGGAGCGGCACGATCTCCTCGGTGACTGGTACAGCATCATCGGCCCCTGCGTCGGGCTGTGCCCGCGCGAGGGCGCGCCGCCGGACCCGCAGGGCGTGCGCGACGGGCTCGACTGGGTGCTCACGCAGCTCGCCGTGCGCACCGGACCGCTCCTGCTCATGGTGGACGACCTGCACTGGGCCGACCCGGAGTCGCTGTGCTGGCTGGACTCCTTCGCGTTGCGGGTCGCCGAGCTGCCGATGCTGCTGGTCGTCGGCTACCGGCCGGACGAGCTGCCGGAGACGGTACGGGCGCTGGCCGCCGGCCGGGACGGCGGCGCGGTCCGGGTCCACGAGCTGGCCCCGCTGACCCCGGCGGCCGTCGCCGACCTCATACGCCGGCGCTTCGACGGGCGCGCCGCGGACGAGTTCTGCCACGAGGCGTGGCTCGCCACCGGCGGCAACCCGTTCCGCGCCGTGGAGCTGGCCGCGACCCTCCGCGACCGCGGACTGCTGCCGACCGCGGAGAACGCCGGGCGGCTCCGCGAACTGGCGGACTCGCTCAGCGGAGTGGGCCTGGTGGAACGGCTCGACGAACTCGGCTCCGCCGCCGTGCGGTTCGCCTGGGCGGTGGCCGTGCTCGGCTCGGAGGCGACGATGGAACTCGCCGCCTCGATGGCGGCGCTCGGCACGTTGGACGCGGCGGCCGCCCGCGACCGCCTGGTACGCGCCAGACTGCTGTGCGAGGGCGCGGAGCTGGAGTTCAGCCACCCGCTGGTGGCCAACGCGATCTACCGGCAGGTGCCGGGCGCGGTCCGGATCGGACTGCACGGCAAGGCGGCCTTCGAGCTCGTCACCGCCGGGCGCAGCCCGCGGCTGGCCGCCCGGCACCTGCTGGAGACCCACCCCGAGGGCGACGACTGGGTGGTGCGGAACCTGCGGGCCGCCGCCGAGGAGTACCTGCGGGCGGGTGCGCCGGACGCGGCGCGGCGCTGCCTGGAGCGCGCCCTGCGCGAGCCGCCGGCACCTGACGAGCAGGCCGCCGTCTGCTACGAGCTGGGCAGCCCCGCGCTGATGCACGACCCGTCGACCGCCGCCCGGCACCTGCGGACGGCCGTCGAGGAGAGCGGCGAGGACGAGACGCTGCGGCCGAACGCCGCCATCAGGCTCGCCCGCGCGCTCAGTTACGACGACCGGCTCTGTGACGCCGTCGCCGTGATGGAGGAGGAGGCCGCGCGGGCCACCGACTCCCGGGTCCGGCTGCGGATGCTCGCCGAGCACTTCATGATGGCGGCCTTCGCCGCGCAGGACGGCGACGCCCGCGCCAGGTCGCGCCGGCTCACCCGCATCACCGACCGGCTCACCGGCGCCGACCGCACCGAGCGCTACCTCTTCGGGCTGCGCGCATGGGACATGATGGTGCGCGGGGAACCCGCCGAGACGGCCCTGCACTTCGCGGAGCGGGCGCTGGCCGACGGCGGCATGAGCTGGACCGACGAGCGGTGGGGCTTCGAGATCCCGACCCTGGTCGCGCTGACCTTCCTGCACTGCGACCGGCCGGAGACCGCCGACCGGCTCTTCGCCGAGGGCATCGGCGAGTTCGAACGCCAGGGTTGGCGCGGGGTGCCGCTCGCGCTGGGTTACACCTTCCTCGGCCACATCCGGCTCCGCACCGGCCGGCTGGTGGAGGCCGAGGACTTCGTCCGCGCCGCGCTGCGACTGGGCGGCCGGGTGGGCGCGTACAGCCCGGTCGCCCTCTCCGCGGCCGGCAGTCTCATCCGGGTACTGCTGGCCCGAGGGCGGACCGAGGCTGCCGCCGAACTGGCCAAGCGGTACCGCTTCCACGAGCCGTTCCCCTCCGGGGTCTTCCCGGACATCCAGGCGGTGCGCGGTGAACTGCTGCTCGCACGGGGCGAGTACGAGCAGGCCGCAGCCGACCTCGTCGCGACCGGCCACCGGTTCGACGAGCGCGGGGTGCTGAACCCCGGTTGGTGCCCGTGGCTGCCGCAGCTGGCCCTCGCGAGGGCCGCGGACGATCCGGCGGAGGCACGGCGCCGCGCGGCGGAGGCCGTGCGCCGGGCGGAGCACTTCGCGGCGCCCTCGGTGCTCGGCCACACGCTGCGGGTCGCTGCCGAGGTGGCCGAACCGGCGGACCGGGTTGCGCTGATGAGCCGTGCGGTGTCCGTCCTGGAGGACTCGCCGGCGGCGGCCGAGGCCGCGACCGCACAGGTCTCCCTCGGCGCGCTGCTGCGGCAGGCCGGCCGGCTGGAGGAGGCCGCCGACCTGCTGTACCGGGGTGTGGAGCGGGCGGCGTCCTGCGGTCTGGAGACGGTGGTCGCGCAGGCCCGGCGGGAGCTCGCCGCCGCGGGACTGAGCCCGAGGCGGCTGTGCCCGGGCGCGTCCGCCCTGTCGAAGCCGAAGGGCGTCTGACCGGTGCCCCCGCCCGGTCCTGTGAGGGCGCGCGGGGAGGCGCGGGGGAGCGCGCGGGGCTCAACGCGCCGTGGCGCGCGCCTCCTTGTGATCCGTGGTGCGCCCGGAGCGCGGCCGGCGGTTTCTTCGGCGGAGCCAGTGGAGATGGATAGGTTTCAACCGTTCGGGTGACCTTCACTCAGCCGAACCGGTGGCCTTCCCGCACATCCGCACTACCACGCGCCCCTCGCCCGGGGAGCGACGGAGTTGATGGCGCCATGACGATCACCCTCACCGAGGAGCCGCTGGCCCCGACACGGCTGCTGAGAGCGGTGGAGAACGAGTTGGAGGCCTTCCTCTCCGGTAAACGCGCCCGCGCGGCGGACGGCACGACGGGGGAACCGGCGGCCGCGCTGGCCGACTTCGTCCTCCGCGGCGGCAAACGCGTCCGGCCCCTGATGTGTCTGTGCGGCTGGGCCGCCGCGCGAGCGGGCCGGCCGGCCCCCACGCCCGACGCCCCGCCCGTCGAGGGCGCCCGGCCCACCGACCAGGCCCCGCCGGAGGTGGTCAGGGCCGCCGCCTCGCTTGAGCTGTTCCACGCCTTCGCCCTCATCCACGACGACGTGATGGACAACAGCGACACCCGCCGCGGCGCGCCCAGCCTGCACCGCCTCCTGGCCTCCCGGTCCGGCCGCACCACCGACGCGGCGGACGAGCGGTTCGGCCGCTGCGCGGCGCTCCTGCTGGGCGACCTGGCGTTCAGCTGGGCGGACGAGGCCCTGCACACGGCCGGACTGCCGCCGCGGCGGCTGGCCGCCGTGCTGCGGATACAGGACGTCATGCGCGAGGAGCTGATGGCGGGGCAGTACCTCGACCTGGTCGCCGGCCGTTCCGCCGCAGCCGACCTCGGCACCGCGCTCACCGCGACCCGGCTCAAGACCGCCGCCTACACCTTCCAACGTCCGCTCCAGGTCGGCGTGGCGCTCGCCGGGGGAGACGCCGCGCTCCACGAGGCGTGCGGAGCCTACGGCCTCCCGCTCGGAGAGGCGTTCCAGCTCCGCGACGACCTCCTCGGTGTGTTCGGCGACCCGGCCGCCACCGGCAAACCCGTCGGCGACGACATCCGTGAGGGCAGGAACACCGTGCTCGTGGCGCTCGCCGTCGCACGCGCCGACCGCACCCAGCGCGCCGTGCTGAGCCGCACGCTCGGCCGACCGGACATCGGTGAGGCCGACATCGAGCGGGTACGCCGGGTGCTCGTCGACACCGGCGCCCGCGAGGAGACCGAGCGCATGATCACCGAGCGGCTGCACAAGGCGCTCGACGCCGTCCGCGGCGCCCTCTTCCCCGACGACGTCCGCGACCTGCTCGCGGCGTTCGCCGACCAGGCGGCCCGACGCGACCGCTAGCCCCTGGCGGCTCCCCGCTCGACGCACCCCCCACCTCAGATCGCACGTCCCCCCTCCCGCAACCGGCGCACCAGCGAACCCAGGAGCAGCGGTGTCACACAGTCCGACCGTCCCGAGGACCGACGGTTTCCATCTCCCCGTCTTCCCCCGCAGCCTCCCCGTCGTCTACCACCCGCACGCGGCGCAGACCGAGTTCCGCTCGAACGCCTGGGTGCGGCGGTACCTGGAGTCCTGCTGCACCTCGCAGACGCAGCTCATGCGCCTGCTGCGCCAACGCGTGGGCCTGTACGGCCCGTTGGTGGCACCGCTCACCGACCGGGACCGGGTGCTCGCGCTCGCCGACTTCTACCACTTCGTCGGGCTGATCGACGACCTCGCCGCCGACCACACCGGCGGGCTCGGTGCCAGCCCGGGCGGCGCCCGCGCGGCGTTCGACCGCATCACCGCCGAGTTCGGCGACCCCGGCTCCGCCACCACGCCCTTCGGGCTGGCCGCCGCCGACCTCTGGCAGCGCATGAGCCCCGACCTCAGCAGCCGCCAACAGCACCGTTTCCACCAGTCGTTGGCCGCCTTCCTCGACGGCATAGCCGCCGAGCTCCCCTACCAGCTCACCGGCACCGTGCCCGACTATCCCGCCTACATCGACATCCGACTGGCCAGCTTCGGCTGCGACTTCATCTGCCTCCTCAACGAGTACGCCGCCGCGGTCGACGTCTCCGACCTGTCCCGCTCCCCGGAACTGCGGGCCGTCCACGACCACGCCATGCGCCAGATGATCCTCGTCAACGACGTGCTGTCGCTCCGCAAGGAGCACGGCGACCCGATGAACGCCGTCCGGGTCCTCGAACACCACGACCGGCTGCCCCTGCAACAGGCCGTCGACGAGGTCGCCGCCCGTGCCGCCGCCCACGAACACCGCTACCTACAGGCCCGCGACGCCGCCCGCCGGCAGCTCGCCCACCGCCCCGACGTGGACGCATACCTCCGCGCCATGGACCATCTCCTCGCGGGGGCGCAGGAGTTCGAGTACCTCACGCCCCGCTACCTGGGCGACGGCGCGGTCTGGGACGGCAGCACGACCGGATGGGTGTCCCCGGTGCCGGCCGACCCCGCCGCGGCGAACGGGCTGCCGTCATGAGCGCCCCCACGACCCGGCCGGATACCCCGCGCGTCGGCACCGCGCCCGGCGCCCTCCCACTCCTCGGCCACGCACTGCCCCTACGGCTGCGCCCGCTCGCCTTCCTCGCCTCCCTGCCCGCCCACGGCGACCTCGTACGGGTACGGCTCGGCCCCCGCCCGGCCCATCTGGTCTGCGACCCCGAGCTGGTGCGGCAGGTGCTGCGCGACTCCCGCACCTTCGACAAGGGCGGCCCCCTGTTCGACAAGGTGCGACTGCTCACCGGAGACGGGCTCGCCACGTCCGACTGGTCCACCCACCGGCGCCAACGCCGCCTGATGCAACCCGCCTTCCACCCCGCCCGGATGGCCGGCTACGCCGAGGTCATGACCGAGGAGATCAACAGCGCCGTCGGCCGCTGGCGCCCTGGCGCCGCCGTCGACCTCAACGCGCAGATGCAGGCCCTCACCGCGAGGATCATCGTCCGGACGCTGTTCTCCGGACAGATCCGGCCGGCGGCGATCACCGAGATCCAGGAATGCCTGCCCGTCTTCACCAAGGGCGTCTACCGGCGGATGATCGCCCCCTTCGGCCTCGTCGAACGGCTGCCGCTGCCGGCCAACCGCGACTTCCAGCGGGCACTGGACCGTCTGCACTCCGTCATCGACGAGACGATCCGCGACTACCAGGCGACCGGGGCCGACCGCGGCGACCTCATGTCGACGCTGCTCACCGCCGAGGACGAGGAGACCGGGCAGGGCCTGTCCGCCGACGAGATCCACGAGCAGGTCGTCAGCCTGCTGCTCGGCGGTACTGAGACCACCGGCAACGTCCTGTCCTGGGCGTTCCACCTGCTGGCCCACCACCCGGAGGCCGAGGAGGAACTGACCGCCGAACTCGACCGGGTACTCGCCGGGCGCGCCCCCGCCTACACAGATCTGCCGCGACTGGAGTACACCCGGCACGTCATCACCGAGACGCTGCGCCTCTACCCCTCCACCTGGCTGCTCAGCCGCACCACCACGGCCGAGACCGAACTCGCCGGCGAACGGCTCCCGGAGGGCGCCGTCGTGCTGTTCAGCTTCTACGCCGTCGGCCGCAACCCGGCGCTCTTCGAGGACGTGGAACGCTTCGATCCGGGACGGTGGCGGCCGGAGCGGGTGGCGTCCGTCCCCCGCAGCGCCCAACTCTCCTTCGGGGCCGGCAGCCGCAAGTGCATCGGTGACCGCTTCGCGCTGGTCGAGGCGATGCTGCTGCTCGCCGCGGTGGGCTCGCGCTGGCGCCTCCGTCACGTGCCGGGGACCCGGGTGCGCGCCAAGCCCAAGGCCAGCCTCAGCACAGGACCGCTCCCCATGGTCCCGCAC
>NZ_WMLF01000258.1 GCF_014156695.1 Streptomyces durbertensis
GGCCCAGACCGTGCGGGCTTCGGTGAAGCCGCTGTGCCGCAGCACCTCCACGTGCCACGCCGGCGACTGCATCTGGTCGGCGGCGTGGTCGCCGTCCGCCGGGTCGGCGAAGACGCGGTGCCGTTCGGCGACGAGCTCGGCCAGGCTCGGCTCCTCCTCCAGCGCCCGCCACCAGTCGACCCAGTCGAGCACGCCCCGCTCCTTCTCCTCCGCCCGGCGGGCCCGGTCGTGGACGGCCATCAGCTCGTCGATGCGGGGGGTGGTGGGGTCGGGCATGTGGTCGACGTTGAGGAAGACACCGCCGGGGCGCAGCACACGCGCGATGCGCCCGTAGAGCGCGACGAGCTCGCCGTGCGTCAGCCAGTGGAGGGCGGTCGCGGTGAGTACGGCGTCGTACTCGCGGTGCGGGAGGTGGCCGGTCCAGTCCGCGTCGCGGAGGTTGAGCCGGACGAACTCGACGCGCGTGTCGTCCGCGAAGTGGCCGCGGGCGAGAGTGAGCAGTGCGGGGTCGAGGTCGACGCCGGTGCTGCGCGCGTCGGGCATGCGGGCCAGCAGTCGGTCGCTGATGCTCCCGGTGCCGCAGGCGAGGTCCAGGACGCGGGGCGTGCGGCCGACGGCGGCCTCGACGACGTCGAGCATCGTGCGGAAGCGTTCCTCCCGGTCCGGCAGGTAGTGCTCCTGCTGCCGGTCCCAGCTGCGCTGCCAGGCCTGCCAGTCGGGCTGTGCGGTGGTGTCCGCCATGACTTCCCCTCGGTGACGTAATAGGCTGGACCAACGTTCGGCCCTTACCTCTCCCGGCCCTGACTGTAACCAGTAGCCGTAAGGATCACAAGTGGAACTGACCTATTACGCAGACTTCGCCGTGCGGCTGGTGAACACCGAGGAGCCCGAACGCGGCACCGACACCCTGACCTCCGTCGAGGTGGTGCGGGAGCTGTTCGGCAGCCACCGGCAGGCCGCCCGCCGCGTCTCGGACGCCGACGTGAACCGGCTGCGGGCCGTCCGCGCCCGGCTCCGCGCGGTCTTCGCCGCCGCCGGCGAGCAGGACGAGTTCCGCGCCGTCGACCTGCTCAACACCCTGCTGATGGAGTACCCGGCGAGCCCGCAGATCGCCGGCCACGACTACCGCGACGAGGACGGCAACCCGCGCTGGCACCTCCACCTCGCCGAGAACCCCGTCAACGCGGGCGCCGGCTACGCGGCCATCGCCTGCATGGGCCTGGCCGTCAGCCTGACCGAGCTGGGGGTGGACCGGCTCGGCGTGTGCAACTCCGACCCCTGCCGCAACGCCTACATCGACACCTCCACCAACCGCTCCCGCCGCTACTGCTCCGACCGGTGCGCCACCCGCGCCAACGTCGCCGCCTATCGCGCCCGCAAACGCGCCGAGAGCGGCCGCCGCACCACCGCCGGACGCCCGGCGGACGACAAGTAGGGTGGGCGGTCCGTCTCCGGACGGACGGCCGACCGCCCGGACGGGCCGCCACCCGGACGTGGCGCCGATCGAACGGGCTGCCACCGAACAAGAAAGGCAACCGTGACCGCGACCCTGCACAGCGAAGGCGACCGGCAGACCCTGCGCTTCGAGCGCGACTACCGCCATCCGCGCGGCGAGGTGTGGCGGGCCGTCACCGACCCGGAGCTGATGGGCGGCTGGTTCCCCGCCCGCGTCGACCGGGCCGACGGTGAACCCGCCGCCGGCACCGAGCTGACGTTCACCTTCGAGGGCGACGAGGAGCCGCCGACGCACGGCACCGTCCTGGAGTTCGACGAGCCGTCCGTCTTCGCGTTCACCTGGGACGGCGACACTATCCGGGTGGAGCTGTCCGAGGACGGTGAGGACGGCGAGGGGGCTACGGCCGGCGGGGACGACGCGGAGGGCGAGCGGCGCTGCCGGCTGACGCTCACCGCCTCCTTCGAGGGCCGCGAGTGGGCCGTGCGCAACGCGGCCGGCTGGCACATCTGCCTGGACCTGCTGAAGGCGACGCTGGAGGGCAGGGAGCCGAAGGTGTCCGTGGGCCGCCGCCAGTCCCAGTTGCTCAAGGAGTACGAGAGCCGCTTCGGTCGCGCCTGAGCACCGTCCGGAACGCCGGGCCCGTGGGCGGTCGCGCTCACCGGGCCCGGGCCGAGAGGGTCAGACGGCCAGCGGGGTGCCGCGCAGGGCGATCCAGTCGCGGTAGGTGGCGTTCGCGTGTGCGACCTCCCGGTAGGCGGCGCGCAGATCCTCGAACACCGCGTCCACCTCGGCGGTCCGCTCCCCCGCGCGGAACGCCAGCAGGAGGCGGACGGTGAGCGGGTCGCCGGCCAGGGGCCGGGTGACCACCCCCGCCCGGGGCACGGTCGTCGGCTGGCAGGGCATCAGCACCTCACCGGCCGCGACCAGGTCGCCGGCGGTCAGGTAGTCCCCGCACACCAGGCGCGGGGTCTCCCCCGCGGTGGTGAGGGCTCGCAGCAGCCCGTCCCACTCGCCGTCCGCCGCCGGGTCCACCATCCAGCGCTCGCCGGCGAGTTCACACAGCGGCACCTCCGCGTGGGCCGCGGCGGGATGACTCTCGGGCAGGGCGACGAACTGCGGTTCGCGGTCCAGCAGCACCCGGACGGCCACCCCGGGCGGCAGCCGCAGCGGGCAGCCCGTGACCTCGTGCACGAACACCACGTCGAGCCGGTTCTGCGCCACCTCGCGCAGCAGCCGGTTGGCGGAGACGTCGATGCGGATCGTGGTCCCCAGGTCCGGGTGCCGGGCGCGCAGTCGGCGAAGCCACCCGGCGACCGCGCGACTGCCGGTGCTGCCCGTGCCGCCGACCCGCAGCCGGCCGGCGCTCCCGGACCGCAGCGCCGCCGCCCGCGTCTCGGCGACCAGCGCCGCCATCTCGGCGACCAGCGGCCGCGCCCGGCTGAGCACGCTGCGGCCGAGCGCGGTGGGCTCGCTTCCCGACCGCTCACGGACGAACAACTGGCCGCCGAGGGCGTGTTCGATGCGCCGCAGCTGGGTGGTCAGCGACGGCTGGGTCACCCCCAGTTGGCGGGCAGCCGCGCGGACGCTGCCCGTGTCGGCGATGGCGCACAGCGCGCGCAGGTGCCTGACTTCGAGCTCCACGGCCGGAGCATAGCGGCGGACTCCGCATCGCGACCAGGTCAACGACCGTGCGGTGCAACGGAGTTGGGATGACCGTCGAACAACCCGTAGGGGCCGGGTGATACGGCCGGGCTATCGCCGGATGGCATAGCCCCCACGACAGCCGTCGTGCCCGACACTCGGGGCAACCCGACGTCACTCCGCACCCCCGGCCGCCCACCCCACACCGGCGGCCGGGACGCGGAGACACGAAGAAGGGACCACCCCCCATGAAACACCTCAGGACCGTGCTGTCCGCCGCGCTCGGACTCGGACTGGCCGCCGGCCTCGCTGCGGTGCCGGGCAGCGCCACCGCCACCGCGCCCCAGGGCGACCGCGCCCACCTCGGCTACGCCGGCACCGCCGCCGAGGACGAGGCGGGCAACCGGGCGTTCTTCGAGGCCGTGATGAAGTCGGCGCTGCGCAAGCACGCCGAGAACCCGGGGGCCACGGCGGTCACCGTGACCTACAGCGCCGCCAGCGCCCCCACCTTCCGCAACCAGATCGCCGCCAGCACCCGGATCTGGAACTCCTCGGTCAGCAACGTACGGCTCGTCGAGGGCGGCAACCCCGACTTCACCTACCGCGAAGGCAACGACCCGCGCGGCTCCTACGCGTACACCGACGGCCGGGGCCGGGGCTACATCTTCCTCGACTACCGGCAGAACCAGGTCTACAACTCCACCCGGGTCACGTCCCACGAGACCGGTCACGTGCTCGGCCTGCCCGACAACTACCGGGGTCCGTGCAGCGAGTTGATGTCCGGCGGCGGGCCCGGCCCGTCCTGCACCAACGCCTATCCGAACCGGAACGAGATCAACCGGGTGAACGCCCGCTGGGCGCGGGCGGTGTCCGCGTACGCGAAGGATCTCGGCGTCAAGCTGCCCTGACGGTCAGTGCTCGCGGTGCCCCTTCCGTCGTGCGTGGCGGAAGGGGCACCGGGCCGGGGAAAACCGGTTGAGCGGCCTCCGGGGCGGCTGCGACGCTGACCGACGACCGCCGCCGCCCTGCCCGGAGAGGCCCGCCGTGTCCCACTCCCCCACGCCGACACTCGCCACGACCCTGCTCGTCGCGGCCGTCATCGTGCACGACCGCGACTCCGACCGGGTGCTGATGCTCAGACGCGGTCCGAACGCCAAGGTGGCACCCGGAAGGTGGGACCTGCCCGTCGGCAAGAACGAACCGGGTGAGCCGATCACCCTCTCAGCCGTCCGGGAGCTGCGGGAGGAGACCGGTCTGGTGGTCGCCGCGCCCGACCTGCGGCTCGCGCACGTGGTGCACGGCCGGGCCGGCGCGGAGGCTCCGGGCGGCTTCCTCACGGTCGTGCTGGCGACGACCCGCTGGTCCGGCGTGCCGGTGAACCGCGAGCCGGAAAAGCACTCGCAGCTCGCGTGGGTCCCGATCGGGGCGCCACCCGAGGAGACGTACGCGCCGGCGGCCGAGGCCGTCGCCGGCTACCACGCCGGACGCCCCTCGGTGGTCCTCACCGGCTGGCAGGAGCCCCCGTCATGAACCACCGGCCGGACACGTCGACGGACACTCCGCCGATCGACCCGCCGCCGATCGACCGGGACCTCGCGGCGCGGCTTGTCGACCGGGCGGGCGGGGTCAGCGGAAGAGACGGCCATGACGCGTCGCCCGAGCCCCGCACCGCACCGCAGCATGCGGTAGGTCTCGACGTCGGGTACACCGGGCGTGAGCCGGTAGTCGGTGTCGGGGTGATCCGTCCGGCCGGCTCAGGGCGGGTCAGCCCAGGCCCTGGCGGTCGGGGGTGAGCCCGAACCGGCGCGCGCGTTCGTCCGGCACGGCGGCGGCGACCGCCTCGTGCAGCAGCGCCCACTGGCGTTCCAGCGCGGGCCGCCGGGAGGGCGGACTGAGCAGCAGCAGATCGGCGACAAGCGCCACGAGCCGGCGGCTGACCTGCGGGCTGGCGGCGCCGTAGTCCCGGATCTCCGTCAGTGCCAGGTCCAGCAGCTCCGACCAGGTCGGCACGGGCTCGACCAGGCGCACGACGCCCTTGTGGTCGCGGTGCCGCTGGTCGCCGAGCGGCTGGGTGAGGAGTCCGGCGAGCACCACCTCCACCCGGTCGAGCACCTGGACGGCGGTGGTGGGGTCGTTGACGCCCGGGGAGAGGGCGCGGGCGGCGATGTCGACGAGCTGCCGCAGGCCGAAGGCGACGTCCTGTTCCATGGTGCGGTCCGCGCCGACGTCCACGCAGCGCCGCAGTTCGGCGCGGCGTCGCGGTTCGCCGCCGTGGCAGCGGAAGAGCGGGGCGCCGGTGGGCAGGTAGTCACCCACTCTCGGCACCAGGCGCAGGCACACGTCGTCGGCCCTGGCGAGCGCCACCAGACGGTCGAGGTGGACCGCCTGGAGCACGCCGGGCGGCCCGTTGTGGACGAGCACCCCGCCGGGGTCGTCCGGCCCCCATTCGGGTTGTTCCGCAGGCGCCCGGGGCGCCGCTCCCCGGCCGCCGACCGTCTCGCCGCCGGGTCCGGGCTGGTGGTCCGACGGCTCCTCGGGCGGGTCCACGGCGGGGCCGCGCACCCAGCGGGAGGGCAGCATGCGCAGGGTCTCGGCGGTGACGAGGTCGAGGACGTGGGTGACCCGCATCAGCCGGATCGTGGAGTGCACGTACACCACGAACATGGCCAGGCTGGCCACCACAAAGCCCATGGCCAGCGCGTAGCCCACGTACGGGGTGACGGAGTCCTGCGTCGCCGCCGTGGCCGGGCCGTACTCGCGCTGCATCCGCAGGGTGTAAAGGAACGTGCAGAGGAAGAGCGCGAGGGTCAGCTTGGTCACCCAGCTCTCCACGTAGAGCCGGAGGATGCGCGGCGAGAGCTGGCCGCCGGCCATCTGGAGCGCCACGAGGGTGATCGAGAAGACCACACCGATGAACGTCAGCATGGCCGAACTCATCGTCTGCACGGCGTCCTTGGCCGAGGCCCCGAACTCGGCGGTGGCGCGGAAGAACCAGAGGTCCGCGACCTCCAGCCCTTCCAGCCGCTCGCCGAGTTCGTGGATCAGCTCGTCGGCGACCACGGCCCCCGTGGCGAGCGTCCAGCCGGCGGCGATGCCGAGGAACGGCACCACGAGGAACGACTCACGGACCCGCTTGCGCAGCCGTGACAGTGCGCCCGTGCGGCGGCGCGACCCGTTTCCTCTCACCCGTCCACGGTCACCGAAACGCCCGCCGGGCGCTTCCGGGCGGGGGTCGCCGCTGAGCCGAACCGGTGTCGGCCACTCAGCGGCGCGCGAGTCGCCAGAGGGTGGTGGTCTCGGCGGCGCGGGCGGCGTGCAGCGGGTCGCCGGCGTCGGCGGCCTTGGGGTGGCGGGGGGCGGCGTCGAGCCGGCCGACCACGGTGAGACCGGCGTCCGCGATCAGCTTCGCGAGCTCGTCCGGCGCCCGCAGCTCCAGCAGTTCGGCGAGGTCGGACATGACAAGCCAGCCCTCGCCGCCGGGGGCGAGCGCGGGGGCGAGTCCGGCCAGGAAGCCGCGCAGCATGCGGCCACCGGGGTCGTAGACGGCGTGTTCCACCGAAGAGGTGGGTTTGGCCGGCAGCCAGGGCGGGTTGCACACCACCAGCGGGTAGCCCGGGAAGCCGGGGTCGGGGGAGGCGGGGTAGAGGTCGGCGGCGACGACGTCGACCTGGTCGGCGACACCGAGCCGGGCCGCGTTCTCGCGGGCGCACTCCAGGGCCCTCGGGTCCTGGTCGGTGGCGACGACGCGGGCGACGCCGCGCCGGGCGAGCAGCGCCGCGAGCACCCCGGTGCCGGTGCCGACGTCGAGGGCGAGCGAGTGGTCGGCCGGCAGCGGCGCGCGTGCGACGAGGTCGACGTACTCGCCCCGGACCGGGGAGAACACGCCGTGGTACGGGTGCACCCGGTCGCCGCCGAGCGCCGGAACCGGGACGCCCTTCCTACGCCACTCGTAGCCGCCGACCACGCCGAGGAGTTCCCGCAGCGACACCGCGCAGGGGCCGTCAGGCCCGCCCGCGCGTCCGTAGGCGTGCTCGCACGCCTCGCGCACGTCGGGGGCGCGGCGCAGCGGCACCACCCAGCCCGGGTCGACGGGGACCAGGAGCATGCCGAGCAGCCGGGCCCGGCGACCCTGGGCCTGCCGGTGGAGGTGGAAGGTCTCCCTGGGTGTGGCGCCGGGCTTGGCCGGATGCCGGTCGGCGCGGCGGCCGAGCGCGGACAGGAGCTGTCGCGCGCCGTGGTAGTCGCCCCGCCAGAGCAGGGCGGTCCCCTCGCAGACGAGCTTGAAGGCGGCGTCGGCGCGCAGGGTGTCGTCGGCCTCGACGAGCCGGCGGGGCGGCGGCGCCCCGGTCAGGGACAGCCAGCCGCGTACCGGGGCGGTGTCGGTGGCGTCGGGAGTGTCGGCGGCAGCAGCGTGGGCACCGGCGGCCCGGGTGGCGGGTGGGGCTGTGG
>NZ_WMLF01000259.1 GCF_014156695.1 Streptomyces durbertensis
GCTCATGACCGGGGGTCCGCCTTTCGGGTGGTCGTGTCGCTGGGCTGGTCGGTGCCGCCGGCGGTGGACGGGTCGGTGCCGCGGGCGGCGGCCTCGCGGACGTCGGCGCCGACCGCCTCGGCGAGCGTGGCGTACGGGCTGGCGGCCAGCAGGTCGGCCAGGCCGCGGTGGAGGCGGCGGCACCACAGCGGGCCCTCGTAGACGAAGGCGCTGTAGCCCTGGACGAGGGTGGCGCCGGCCAGGACGCGCCGCCAGACGTCCTCGGCGGTCTCGACACCGCCGACACCGACCAGGGTGATGCGGTCGCCGACCCGCGCGTACAGGCGGCGCAGGACGGCCAGCGAGCGCTCCTTCAGCGGCGCGCCGGACAGGCCGCCGGTCTCGGCGGTCAGCTCGCGCGGCGAGCGCAGGCCGAGGCCGTCGCGCTGGATGGTGGTGTTGGTGGCGATGATGCCGTCCAGGCCGAGGTCGACGGCGAGGTCGGCGACGGCGTCGACGTCCTCGTCGGCCAGGTCCGGCGCGATCTTCACCAGCAGCGGCACCCGGCGGTCCGTGACGGCCCGGTCGGCGGCCTCGCGGACGGCGGTCAGCAGGGGGCGCAGCCGGTCCGCCGCCTGGAGATCGCGCAGGCCGGGGGTGTTCGGGGAGGAGACGTTGACGACGAGGTAGTCGGCGTGCGGGGCGAGGCGTTCGGTGGAGGTGACGTAGTCCTCGACCGCCTCCTCCTCGGGCACGGCCTTCGTCTTGCCGATGTTGACGCCGACGGTGGTGCGGAAGACCGTCGTCCGGGCGGCCAGGCGGTCGGCGACGGCCTGCGAGCCGTCGTTGTTGAAGCCCATGCGGTTGATGAGCGCGCGGTCGGCGGTGAGCCGGAACAGCCGCTTCTTCGGGTTGCCCGGCTGTGGCTGGCCGGTGACGGTGCCGATCTCGACGTGGTCGAAGCCGAGCATGGCCAGGCCGTCGACGCCCACGGCGTTCTTGTCGAATCCGGCGGCGAGCCCGAAGGGGCCGTGCATCCGCAGGCCCAGCGCCTCGGTGCGCAGTTCCCGGTGGCGGGGGGCGAGCAGCGCGGCGGCGAAGGTGCGGGCCACCGGCACCCGGGCGAGGGCGCGGATCCAGGCGAACGCCAGGTGGTGGGCGCGTTCGGGGTCCATGCGCTGGAAGAGCAGTCGGAACAGGAGGCGGTACATGGGTGTCTGTCGCCTATCGCAGAGGTGGTCGCGTCGAGGTCTCGCGGGAGGGGGACGGGCGGGTGCCGGGGGCGCCGCGAGGGGCGCCCCCGGCCGGTGCTCACTCGCCGTCGCGGGCGGCGGTGAGGTGCGCGGCGTGCTCCTGGAGGGAGCGCACGCCGACCGCGCCGCGTCCCAGCGCCTCGATGCCCTGGACCGCGGCGGCCAGCGCCTGCACGGTGGTCAGGCAGGGCACGCCCCGGGCGACGGCGGCGGTGCGGATCTCGTAGCCGTCCAGGCGGCCGCCGGTGCCGTAGGGGGTGTTGACGATGAGGTCGACCTCGCCGTCGTGGATGAGTTGGACGATCGTCTTCTCGCCGTTCGGGCCCTCGCCCTGCGACTGCTTGCGCACGATGGTGGCGTTGATGCCGTTGCGCTTGAGCACCTCGGCCGTGCCGGTCGTGGCCAGCAGTTCGAAGCCGAGCGCGACCAGCTCGCGAGCCGGGAAGATCAGCGAACGCTTGTCCCGGTTGGCGACGGAGACGAACGCCCGGCCCTTGGTCGGCAGCGCGCCGTAGGCGCCGGCCTGCGACTTGGCGTAGGCGGTGCCGAAGACGGTGTCGATGCCCATGACCTCGCCGGTGGAGCGCATCTCCGGGCCGAGCACGGTGTCCACGCCGCGGCCGTGCACGTCGCGGAAGCGCGACCAGGGCATGACCGCCTCCTTGACGGAGATCGGCGCGTCCATCGGCAGGGTACCGCCGTCGCCGGCGGCCGGCAGCAGGCCCTCCTCGCGCAGCTGGGCGATGGTGGCGCCCAGCGAGATGCGCGCGGCGGCCTTGGCCAGCGGCACGGCGGTGGCCTTGGAGGTGAACGGCACGGTGCGGGAGGCGCGCGGGTTCGCCTCCAGGACGTAGAGGATGTCCCCGGCCATGGCGAACTGGATGTTGATCAGTCCGCGCACGCCGACGCCCTCGGCGATGGCCTCGGTGGAGGCCCGCAGCCGCTTGATGTCGTAGCCGCCGAGGGTGATCGGGGGCAGCGCGCAGGCGGAGTCGCCGGAGTGGATGCCGGCTTCCTCGATGTGCTCCATGACGCCGCCGAGGTACAGCTCGGTGCCGTCGTAGAGGGCGTCGACGTCGATCTCGATGGCGTCGTCGAGGAAGCGGTCGATGAGCACGGGGTGCTCGGAGATGAGTCCGGCGTGCCGCTCCAGGTAGCCGGCGAGGGAGGGCTCGTCGTAGACGATCTCCATGCCGCGTCCGCCGAGCACGTAGGAGGGGCGGACCATGACCGGGTAGCCGATGCCGGCGGCGATGGCCTTGGCCTCGTCGAAGCTGTAGGCGGTGCCGTACTTGGGCGCGGGCAGTCCGGCGTCGGTGAGCACCCGGCCGAAGGCGCCGCGGTCCTCGGCGGCGTGGATGGCCTCGGGCGAGGTGCCGACGATCGGGACGCCGTTGTCCTTGAGCGACTGGGAGAGGCCGAGCGGGGTCTGCCCGCCGAGCTGCACGATCACGCCGGCGACCGGGCCCGCCTGCTGCTCGGCGTGCACGATCTCCAGGACGTCCTCCAGGGTGAGCGGCTCGAAGTAGAGCCGGTCGGAGGTGTCGTAGTCGGTGGAGACGGTCTCCGGGTTGCAGTTGACCATCACGGTCTCGTAGCCGGCCTCGCTGAGCGCGAAGGAGGCGTGGACGCAGGAGTAGTCGAACTCGATGCCCTGGCCGATGCGGTTGGGCCCGGAGCCGAGGATGATCACGGCGGGCTTCTCGCGCGGCGCGACCTCGGTCTCCTCGTCGTAGGAGGAGTAGAAGTACGGGGTACGGGCGGCGAACTCGGCGGCGCAGGTGTCGACGGTCTTGTAGACCGGGCGGACGCCGAGCGCGTGCCGGACCTCGCGCACCACGTCCTCGCGCAGGCCGCGGATGCCGGCGATCTGCGCGTCGGAGAAGCCGTAGCGCTTGGCCTCGGCGAGCAGCTCGTGGTCGAGCCGTTCGGCGGCGGCCAGCTCGTCGGCGATCTCCTTGACGAGGAAGAGCTGGTCGACGAACCAGGGGTCGAGGCGGGTCGCCTCGAAGATCTCGTCGGGGGTGGCACCGGCGCGGATGGCGGCCATCACGGTGTTGATGCGGCCGTCGGTCGGGCGCGGGATCTCCGCGAGGAGTGCGGCCTTGTCGCCGAGTTCGGCGACGGGGGTGGTGAAGTCGAACTGGCTGTCCTTCTTCTCCAGGGAGCGCAGCGCCTTCTGCAGCGCCTCGGGGAAGTTGCGGCCGATCGCCATGGCCTCGCCGACCGACTTCATGGTGGTTGTCAGCGTGGAGTCGGCGGCGGGGAACTTCTCGAAGGCGAAGCGCGGGGCCTTGACGACCACGTAGTCCAGCGTCGGCTCGAAGGAGGCCGGCGTCTGCTCGGTGATGTCGTTGGGGATCTCATCGAGGGTGTAGCCGACGGCGAGCTTCGCGGCGATCTTCGCGATCGGGAAGCCGGTGGCCTTGGAGGCCAGCGCGGAGGAGCGGGAGACCCGGGGGTTCATCTCGATGACGATGACCCGGCCGTCCTCGGGGTCCACCGCGAACTGGATGTTGCAGCCGCCGGTGTCGACGCCGACCTCGCGGATGATCTCGATGCCGACGTCCCGCAGCACCTGGTACTCGCGGTCGGTGAGGGTCATCGCGGGGGCGACGGTGATGGAGTCGCCGGTGTGCACGCCCATCGGGTCGAAGTTCTCGATGGAGCAGACGACCACGACGTTGTCGTTGCGGTCGCGCATCAGCTCCAGCTCGTACTCCTTCCAGCCGAGGATGGACTCCTCCAGGAGCACCTCGGTGGTCGGGGAGAGCGTGAGGCCCTGGCCGGCGATGCGGCGCAGCTCGTCCTCGTCGTGGGCGAAGCCGGAGCCGGCGCCGCCCATGGTGAAGGAGGGGCGGACGACGACGGGGTAGCCGCCGAGCTGTTCGACGCCGGCCAGCACGTCGTCCATGCTGTGGCAGATCACCGAGCGGGCGGACTCGCCGTGCCCGATGCGGGCGTTGACGGCCTCGACGACCTCCTTGAACAGGTCGCGGTCCTCGCCCTTGTTGATCGCCTCGACGTTGGCGCCGATCAGCTCGACGTTGTACTTCTCCAGGGTCCCGGAGGCGTGCAGCGAGATGGCGGTGTTGAGCGCGGTCTGGCCGCCCAGGGTGGGCAGCAGCGCGTCCGGGCGCTCCTTGGCGATGATCTTCTCGACGAACTCCGGGGTGATCGGCTCGACGTAGGTGGCGTCGGCGATCTCCGGGTCGGTCATGATCGTCGCCGGGTTGGAGTTGACGAGGACGACGCGCAGGCCCTCGGCCTTGAGCACACGGCAGGCCTGGGTGCCGGAGTAGTCGAACTCGGCGGCCTGGCCGATGACGATCGGGCCGGAACCGATGACCAGGACGGACTTGATGTCGGTGCGCTTAGGCACGCTGGCCCTCCATCAGGGTGACGAAGCGGTCGAAGAGGTAGGCGGCGTCGTGCGGACCCGCTGCCGCTTCGGGGTGGTACTGGACGCTGAAGCCGGGGCGGTCGAGCAGTCGCAGCCCCTCGACGACGTTGTCGTTGAGGCAGACGTGCGAGACCTCGGCGCGTCCGAACGCGGTGTCGAACGCGCCGTCGAGCGGGGCGTCGACGGCGAAGCCGTGGTTGTGCGCGGTGACCTCGACCTTGCCGGTGGCGCGGTCCTGCACGGGCTGGTTGATACCGCGGTGGCCGTACTTCAGCTTGAAGGTGCCGAGCCCGAGGGCCCGGCCGAGGATCTGGTTGCCGAAGCAGATGCCGAAGAGCGGGGTGCCGCGCTCCAGCACGCCGCGCATCAGCGCGACGGGGTGCTCGGCCGCGGCCGGGTCGCCGGGCCCGTTGGAGAAGAAGACGCCGTCGGGGTTGACCGCGTACACCTCCTCCAGGGTGGTGGTGGCGGGGAGCACGTGCACCTCGATGCCGCGCTCGGCCATCCGGTGCGGGGTCATTCCCTTGATGCCGAGGTCGATCGCGGCGACGGTGAAGCGCTTCTCGCCGAGGGCCGGGACGACGTACGGCCGGTCGGTGCTGACCTCGCCGCACAGGTCGGCGCCCTTCATCTGCGGGGCCTTGCGGACCCGCTCCAGCAGGGCGGCCTCGTCGGCGAGGGCGGCGCCGGAGAAGATGCCGACGCGCATGGCGCCACGCTCGCGCAGGTGCCGGGTGAGAGCGCGGGTGTCGACGCCGCTGATCCCGACGACGCCCTGGCCGGTCAGCTCCTCGTCCAGCGAGCGCACCGAGCGCCAGTTGGAGGGGATGCGGGCGGGGTCGCGCACGACGTAGCCGGAGACCCAGATGCGGCGGGACTCGGGGTCCTCGTCGTTGACGCCGGTGTTGCCGACGTGCGGGGCCGTCATGACCACCACCTGGCGGTGGTAGGAGGGGTCGGTCAGGGTCTCCTGGTAGCCGGTCATGCCGGTGGAGAAGACGGCCTCTCCGAAGGTCTCGCCCACGGCTCCGTAGGCGCGGCCCCGGAAGCTGCGGCCGTCCTCCAGGACGAGCACGGCCGGCTCCTTGCGGCCTCTGCCGACGGTGCGGGCGGTGCCTGCTGTGCCTGCTGGGTCTGCTGGGGCGGTCATCGTGCGCCTTCCTGATGGTGCGTGGCGGCCGCGTCGGCGGGGCCGCCGGAGAGTTCGTTGATCGCCTTCACCCAGGCGTGGTGCTCCGCCGGGTGGTCGGCTCGGAAGCCGGAGTCGAGCTGCTGGTCGCCGAGCTGCCAGGTGATCACCAGCAGGCCGCCCTGGGTGAGGACCTTGCCGGCGATGCCGGTGTCCAGCCGGGCGCCGCGCAGGGCGTCGGCGGGGACGAAGAAGTCCGCCGCGCCGGGCCGGACGATGCTCAGCCCCTGCTCGGTGAGGGTCAGCTCGGCCTGACTGCGGGTCCCGAGCCCGTGGGCCACCACCCGGTCGAGCCACTGGCCGGCCGTGGTGGAGGCGTGGTAACGACCGGTGAGGGTGAGCCGGGGGCTGCCGGGCTCGGCGGGCAGCTCCTGCGGAGCGGGCAGGTCGCCGTGCAGGGCGGCCCGGCGCTGCCAGCCCCGGCGCATGAGCCAGTACAGCAGCGCGATGAACAGCAGGGTGCCGATCGTCCAGCCGATGCGGGCCCCCCAGTCGGTGACCTCCTGGGACTTGCGCTCGACGGTCTCGTCGGCGAGGAGGTCGGTCAGGGGCATGAGCAGGCTTGTTTTCACGTGAGCTTCCCGTCGACGACCGTGGCCCGGCCCCGCAGGAAGGTGTGCGTGACGCGGCCGGGGAGGTCACGGCCCTCGTAGGGCGTGTTGCGGCTGCGGGACGCGAAGTGTGCGGGGTCCACGGCTCCACGGTAAGCCGGGTCGACCAGCGTCAGGTTGGCGGGCTCGCCGGGTGAGACGGGGCGGCCCTGTCCGGTGAGACGGCCGATGCGGGCCGGGGCGTGCGACATGCGGTCGGCGACCTGCTCCCAGGTGAGCATGCCGGTGTCGACCATGGTGTGCTGGACGACGGAGAGGGCGGTCTCCAGACCGACCATGCCCATGGCGGCCGCGCCCCACTCGCAGTCCTTGTCCTCGTGCGGGTGGGGGGCGTGGTCGGTGGCGACGCAGTCGATGGTGCCGTCGGCCAGCGCCTCGCGCAGCGCGGTGACGTCCTCGGCGGTGCGCAGCGGCGGGTTGACCTTGTAGACGGGGTCGTAGGAGCGGACCATCTCGTCGGTGAGCAGCAGGTGGTGCGGAGTGACCTCGGCGGTGACGTTCCAGCCCTTGGACTTGGCCCAGCGCACGATCTCCACCGAGCCGGCGGTCGACAGGTGGCAGATGTGCACGCGGGAGTCGACGTGCGCGGCCAGCAGCACGTCGCGGGCGATGATCGACTCCTCGGCCACCGCCGGCCAACCCCCGAGGCCGAGCTCGGCGGAGACCTCGCCCTCGTTCATCTCGGCGCCCTCGGTGAGCCGGGGCTCCTGGGCGTGCTGGGCGACGACGCCGTCGAACGCCTTCACGTACTCCAGCGCCCGGCGCATGATCACCGCGTCGTGGACGCACTTGCCGTCGTCGGAGAAGACGGTGACGCCGGCGGCGGACTCGTGCATGGCGCCCAGCTCGGCGAGCTGCTTGCCGTCCAGGCCGACGGTGACCGCGCCGACGGGCTGCACGTCGCAGTAGCCGGCCTCCTTGCCGAGCCGCCAGACCTGCTCGACGACGCCGGCGGTGTCGGCGACGGGGAAGGTGTTCGCCATGGCGTGCACGGCGGTGAAGCCGCCGGCGGCGGCGGCCCGGGTGCCGGTCAGCACGGTCTCGGAG
>NZ_WMLF01000026.1 GCF_014156695.1 Streptomyces durbertensis
GAGTTGACCCGCCCTCGTGCCGCGCCGGTGCCGCTTCGGCCACCCCCACGACGCCCACACGCGCACCACCCTAGGGCGGGGGTCTGACAACCGGGCTCGACCGTGGGCGGGGCGGGCGACCGGTGGCAGCCGGCCGAATCGGGCGAGGCCGTGCGGCCGTTCGGCGTCGACCGGCGGCAACACCGCCGCCGGCACCCGGTCATCTCTGCGAAATAATTCCTTTGCTAAGCTAACTATTAACGTATCCTTGACGCCCCCGGCAGCTCGCCGACGACCCGGCCCGCCGCCGCACCCGGAGGTGAACCATCAGAGCCGAGACATCCGACCGTCCGTCGCCCGTGTCCGACCCGACCCGTACGAGGTAGCCCGTGGGCCACGCTGAGACCCTGATCGCTCTCGGCGGTGCCTTCGTGGCCGCCGCCGTACTCGCCCGACTGGGAGGCCGGATAGGGCTCCCCACGATCCCGCTGTTCATCCTCGCGGGCATCCTCCTCGGCCCGAACACCCCGGGCTTTGTCCTCATCGAGGACCCGCACACCCTGGAGATGCTCTCCGCGCTCGGCCTGGTGCTGCTGCTCTTCTACCTGGGGCTGGAGTTCCACGTCGACGACCTCAGGTCCGGCGGACGCCGCATGGCGCTGGCCGGCGGCATGTACCTGCTGCTCAACGTCGGCGCCGGACTCGGCTTCGGGCTTGCCCTCGGCTGGGGCACCGCGGAGGCGCTGGTACTGGCCGGCGTGCTCGGCATCTCCTCCTCGGCGATCGTCACCAAGGTCCTGGTCGACCTCGGGCGGATCGGCAACCCCGAGACCCGGCCGATCCTCGGCATCATCGTCGTCGAGGACATCTTCCTCGCCCTCTACCTGGCGGTGCTGCAGCCGCTCATCTCCGGCTCGGACAGCTTCGGCGGCACGGCACTCCAGGTCGCCAAGGCGTTCGCGTTCCTGCTGCTGCTCGCCGTCGCCGCCCGCTGGGGAACCCACCTGGTGGGCCGGCTCTTCCGGATCAAGGACGACGAACTGCTCGTCGTCTCCTTCCTCGGCGCCGCCGTGCTGGTGGCGGGCGTCGGTGAACTGTTCGGCGTGGCGGACGCCATCGGCGCCTTCATGGTCGGCCTCATCCTCGGCAACACGACGTCGGGGGAGCGCATCCGGGAACTCGTCCACCCCCTGCGGGACGCCTTCGCCGCCATCTTCTTCTTCGCCTTCGGTCTCTCGATCGACCCCGGCGACCTGCCGAGCGTCCTGACGCCGGTACTGCTGGCGGTGACCCTGACGCTCACCATGAACGTGATCGCCGGCCTGGTCACCTCCCGCATCTACGGCTTCGGCCCCGGCCCCACCGCCAACGTGGCCACCACGCTGCTCGCCCGCGGCGAGTTCGCGCTGATCCTCGCGGCGATGGCGGCCACCGCGGGACTGGACGCGCGCCTGTCGCCGTTCATCGCCGGGTACGTGCTCATCCTGGCCGTCGTGGCGCCGCTGGTGGCCGGCCGCTCCGACTGGCTCGCCCGGCTGCTGCCGGACCGGCGCCCCGCCGCGGAGGAGCCGGCTGCCGAACCGCCGGTCACGGCCGGCCGCTGAGTACCGCGCGGGCCCGTCGGGGGCGCTTCCGCCCCGCACGGGCCCGCTTCCGGCACTCGCCCGGGCGGAAACAGGCAAAACCCGGACGCCGTCCAGGCACCCGCCCTACCCTTTGGTACGTGGCAGGTGCGTCCGGCCGGGTGCTCGTCGTGGACGACAACAGGACCATCCGGCAACTGATCAGGGTGAATCTCGAACTCGACGGCTTCGAGGTCGTGACCGCGACGGACGGGGCGGAGTGCCTCGACGTCGTCCATCACGCGCGCCCCGACGTCATCACCCTCGACGTCAGCATGCCCCGGCTCGACGGGCTGCGCACCGCCGAGCGGCTGCGCGTCGACCCCCGCACCCGGCACATCCCGTTGGCCCTGGTCAGCGGCTGCCCGACGGGCGGCGGGGAACTCGGCGTCGACGCCTTCCTGGCCAAGCCGTTCGACCCGGGCGAGCTCGTCCGCACGGTGCGGCGGCTGTACCAGTCGCGCCCCGCGGCCCTGCCCGACCTCTCCTCGGCGTCACCGAGGGTGAGCGGTGGTGCCGATTCCGTACTGGGTCATTCCTGAGGGCGAAACGGATTGGCCCCGCCGGGCCCGTTCTCCCTACTCTTTCCCCGTGACCCCAGCTCAGCTGTCCCGCGCCCTGTCGTCGGCGCTGCGCCGCGCCGTGGCCGAGGGGGAGCTGCCGCGGACGGCGGCCGAACCGCCGGCCGGGGTCACGCTGCGCAACCCCCCGCACGGCGACGCGGACTACGCGTCCAACCTCGCCCTGCGGCTCGCCGCGGCCACCGGCCACCCCGCCCGCAGCATCGCCGACGTCCTGCGCACCAGGCTGGTGCAGGAACCCGGCGTCGAGCGCGTCGAGGTGGCCGGACCCGGATTCCTGAACATCCGTCTCGCGGAGTCCGGCTGGACCGCCCTGGTGCGCCGCCTCACGGAACGCGGCCGGGCGGAACGACCGCAGGACCACGCGCCCCCGGAGAACCCGGCCGAGGACGCCGAGCGCTGGGCCGCCGTCACCGGCACCGCGCCCCGGATGGAACGCCGCGACGGCAACCCGCTCTTCCGCGTCCAGTACGCGCACTCCCGGGTCCGGGCGCTGCTGACCGCCGCCGACGCCCTCGGCTTCGCCCCCGAGCCGGGCCCCTACACCACCCGCGCGGAGGGCAGGCTGCTCGCCCTGCTCGCCGACTCGGCACGGATCGCCGAACGCTGCCCCGCGGCGGGTGGCAACACGGCCGACCCGGCAGACCCCGCCGCGTACGCGCCGCTCGCCCGCCACCTCACGGCCGTCGCCGACGCCTTCCTCGACTTCCACGACGCGCCCGGCGCCCGTCACGTGCTGCCGCGCGGCGACGAGAAACCCGAGGCCGCCCACCGCTCCCGGCTGGCCCTCGCCGAAGCCGCCGGGACGGTGCTGGCCGGCGGCCTGACCCAGCTCGGCATCAGCGCCCCGCACCATCTCTGAGGAGAACCGCGCCACCATGAGCCGTTCCGCCCATCCCGCTGGGCCCCGCCACGCCGACGTGCTGCCCGAGGGCCACTACAGCCCCCCGCCCGCCGACCTCAACGAACTCCACCCCCGGGTGTGGTCGCAGACCGCCACCCGCGACGAGAACGGTGTGCTGACCGTCGGGGGCGTGCCGGTCACCAGGCTCGCCGAGGAGTTCGGCACCCCCGCCTACTTCCTCGACGAGGACGACTTCCGGGCCCGCTGCCGCGCCTGGCGCGAGGCGTTCACCGACGCCGACGTCTACTACGCCGGCAAGGCGTTCCTCTCCCGCGCCGTCGTCCGCTGGCTGCACGAGGAGGGACTGAACCTCGACGTGTGCACCGGCGGTGAGCTGGCCACCGCGCTGGCCGCCGGCATGCCGCCCGAGCGCATCGCGATGCACGGCAACAACAAGTCGCTCGCCGAGCTGGAGAGGGCCGTCGAGGCCGGCGTCGGACGGATCGTGCTCGACTCCTTCCAGGAGATCGCCCGCCTCGCCCACGTCGCGCGGCGGTTCGGCCGCCGCCAGCCCGTCCAGCTGCGGGTCACCGTCGGCGTCGAGGCGCACACCCACGAGTTCATCGCGACCGCGCACGAGGACCAGAAGTTCGGCCTGCCGCTCGCCGGCGACCAGGCGGCGGAGGGCGTCCGCCGCATCCTCGGGCACGACTCGCTGGAGCTGACCGGGCTGCACTCCCACATCGGTTCGCAGATCTTCGACACCTCCGGCTTCGAGGTCGCCGCCCACCGGGTGGTCGGCCTGCTCGCCCGCATCCGCGACGAGCACGGCGTCGAACTGCCCGAGATCGACCTCGGCGGCGGGCTCGGAATCGCCTACACCCCCGACGACGACCCGGCGGCGCCGCACGACATCGCCAAGTCCCTGGAGCAGATCGTCGGCCGGGAGTGCGAGGCAGCGGGGCTCTCGGTACCGCGGCTGTCGGTGGAGCCGGGCCGGGCCATCGTCGGCCCCACCGCGTTCACCCTCTACGAGGTCGGCACGCTCAAGCCGCTGGAAGGCCTGCGCACCTACGTCAGCGTCGACGGCGGCATGTCCGACAACATCCGCACCGCGCTGTACGACGCCCGGTACAGCATCGCGCTGGCCTCCCGGGAGTCCACCGCGCCGCCCATGTTGAGCAGGGTGGTGGGCAAGCACTGCGAAAGCGGCGATATCGTCGTCAGGGACGCCTTCCTCCCCGCCGACCTCGCGCCCGGCGACCTGCTGGCGGTGCCCGCCACGGGCGCCTACTGCCGCTCGATGGCGAGCAACTACAACCACGTTCCCAGGCCGCCGGTGGTGGCGGTCAGGGCCGGGGCCGCCAGGGTCGTCGTGCGCCGGGAGACCGAGGAGGACCTGCTGCGGCTCGACGTCGGGTGAAACCCGACACCCCGGTCGCCGTTTGAGATGCGGCGTCCGGATGTTGGACGATGAGTGGTGTTCCGGGTCCCGTGCGTGAGACTTGGCTGACAGAGAATGACAAGAATCGAGGTCGAATGATGCGTACGCGTCCGCTGAAGGTGGCGCTGCTGGGCTGTGGGGTTGTCGGCTCAGAGGTGGCGCGCATCATGACGACGCACGCGGACGACCTCGCGGCGCGCATCGGTGCCCCCGTCGAGCTGGCCGGGGTGGCCGTGCGCCGCCCCGGGCGGGTCCGGGCGGGCATCGACCCGGCCCTGGTCACCACCGACGCCACCGCGCTGGTCAAACGCGGCGACATCGACGTCGTGGTGGAGGTCATCGGCGGCATCGAGCCGGCCCGGAGGCTGATCACCACCGCGTTCGAGCACGGCGCCAGCGTGGTCTCCGCCAACAAGGCCCTGCTCGCCGAGGACGGCCCCGCCCTCCACCAGGCGGCCGAGGCGCACGGCGCCGACCTCTACTACGAGGCGGCCGTCGCCGGCGCCATCCCGCTGGTGCGGCCGCTGCGCGAGTCCCTGGTCGGCGACAAGGTCAACCGGGTGCTCGGCATCGTCAACGGCACCACCAACTTCATCCTCGACCGCATGGACACCAGCGGCGCCGGCTACGCGGAGGCGCTCGACGAGGCCACCGCGCTCGGCTACGCCGAGGCCGACCCCACGGCGGACGTTGAGGGCTTCGACGCCGCCGCCAAGGCCGCGATCCTGGCCGGCATCGCCTTCCACACCCGGGTGAGCCTGGACCAGGTGCACCGCGAGGGCATCACCGAGGTCACCGCCGCCGACATCCGCTCGGCCCGCCGCATGGGCTGCACGGTCAAGCTGCTCGCCATCTGCGAGCGGGCGCAGGACGGCAACTCGGTCACCGCCCGGGTGCACCCGGCGATGATCCCGCTCAGCCACCCGCTGGCGTCGGTGCGGGAGGCGTACAACGCGGTCTTCGTGGAGGCCGAGGCCGCTGGCCGGCTGATGTTCTACGGCCCCGGCGCCGGCGGCTCGCCGACCGCCTCCGCGGTGCTCGGCGACCTGGTCGCCGCCTGCCGCAACAAACTCTCCGGCGCGCGCGGCCCGGGCGAGTCCGCGTACACCCAGCTGCCGGTCAGCCCCACGGGCAAGGCCGTCACCCGCTACCACATCAGTCTCGACGTGTCCGACAAGCCCGGTGTGCTGGCGCAGTGCGCCATGGTCTTCGCCGAGCACGGGGTGTCCATCGACACCGTGAGGCAGCAGGGCAAGGCGGCCCCGGAGAACGCGGTGCCGTCGGGCGCCGAGGGCACCGTCGGGACCGCCGCCGCTTCCGACGGCGAGGCCTCACTGGTCGTCGTCACCCACCGCGCCACCGACGCCGCGCTCAGCGCGACCGTCGAGGCACTGCGCAAACTGGACACCGTACGGGGCGTCGCGAGCACCATGCGGGTCGAAGGGGAATAAGGGACATGTCTGCATCCGCCAGTTCATCCGCCAGCCCGTCCGCCGGCCCCTCCGGCGGCCCGTCCGCCGGTCGCGGCACCAGCGCGCAGTGGCGCGGCATCATCGAGGAGTACCGCGACCGCCTCCCGGTCACGGAGAACACGCCCGTCGTCACCCTCCGCGAGGGTGGCACCCCGCTGGTCCCGGCCCAGGTGCTGTCGGAGATGACCCGCTGCGAGGTGCACCTCAAGGTCGAGGGCGCCAACCCCACCGGCTCCTTCAAGGACCGGGGCATGACGATGGCGATCTCCAAGGCCAAGGAGGAGGGCGCCAAGGCCGTCATCTGCGCCTCCACCGGCAACACCTCCGCCTCCGCCGCCGCCTACGCGGTACGCGCCGGCATGGTCTGCGCGGTGCTGGTGCCCGAGGGCAAGATCGCGCTCGGCAAGATGGGGCAGGCGCTGGTGCACGGCGCCCGCATCCTCCAGGTGGACGGCAACTTCGACGACTGCCTCACCCTCGCGCGCGACCTGTCCGACCACTACCCGGTCGCACTGGTGAACTCGGTGAACCCGGCACGCATCGAGGGGCAGAAGACGGCCGCCTTCGAGATCGTCGACATGCTCGGCGACGCACCCGACATCCACGTGCTCCCGGTCGGCAACGCGGGCAACATCACGGCCTACTGGAAGGGCTACCGGGAGTACGCCGCGACCGGCCCCGACGGCGGTCCGGCGCGCTCCACCGGGACCCCGCGCATGTGGGGCTACCAGGCCTCCGGATCGGCGCCCCTCGTACGCGGCGAGCCGGTCAAGGACCCGCACACCATCGCCACCGCGATTCGCATCGGCAACCCCGCGTCCTGGCAGCAGGCCGAAGCCGCGCGGGACGAGTCCGGCGGCCACATCGACGAGGTGACGGACCGTCAGATCCTCGCGGCCTACCGGCTGCTCTCCGCCCAGGAGGGCGTCTTCGTCGAGCCGGCGTCCGCCGCGTCCGTCGCCGGGCTGCTGAAGGCCGCCCAGGACGGGCTGGTCGACCCGGGCCAGCGCATCGTCTGCACGGTGACCGGCAACGGCCTCAAGGACCCGGACTGGGCCGTGGCGGGCGCGCCGCAGCCGATCACCGTTCCGGTGGACGCCGCCGCCGCGGCCGAGCGGCTCGGCCTGGCCTGACGGCCCTCGCCCGGCGCCGGCACCGGCGCCGGGCATCCCGCCCTGCCGCCCCACACGGCGTCCCTCGCGCGAACGGTGCGAACGGCGACGTGACGGCTTGTCAGGGGGTGGGCTTCTGAAATCGGCCCGAGGATGGGACAATCCACCACACGGGCCGTCAGGAGCACGGAAAGCACACGACACGCATCGTGCGCCTCCCGTGCGCCCTGTGTCGCCGGCCGACCTTCCTTGGTTACGCTGGCGTCCAACCCCACCCAGTGCACATGACATGTGCCAAGGGCCTGCCCCGCACGTCACGGCCCGTCGCCACGACGGACACCGCAACGTGGGCCGGTCCCTCCCGCCAGACCCGACGGCCGCCGGCCGACCGGGTTTCGGGAGGACGGCGACCGGGGGAGCCTGCACAGAGCAACTCCGAGCAAGGAGAGTCGTCCAGCGATGGCCGGTCCCGCCTTCCGCGCCGCCGCCGTAAGGGTGCGCGTGCCCGCCAGCAGCGCCAACCTCGGCCCGGGTTTTGACGCCTTCGGCCTGGCGCTGGGCCTCTACGACGACGTGGTGGTCCGCGTCGCCGAGTCCGGCCTGGACATCGACATCGCGGGAGAGGGCGCCGACACGCTTCCCCGCGACGAGAGCCACCTGCTCGTGCGTTCCATGCGCGCCGCGTTCGACGTGCTGGGCGGCCAGCCGCGCGGCCTGGAGGTCGTCTGCGCCAACCGCATCCCGCACGGCCGCGGTCTCGGCTCCTCCAGCGCCGCGATCTGCGCCGGGATCGTCGCCGCCCGCGCGGTGGCCACCGGCGGCGCCGAGCGGCTGGACGACGCCGCGCTGCTCGAGCTCGCCTCCGAGATCGAGGGTCATCCGGACAACGTCGCCGCCTGCCTCTACGGCGGTTTCACGCTGGCCTGGACGGACGCCGGCGTGGCCCGGGCCGTGCGGATGGAGCCGGCCGCGTCCGTCGTCCCGGTGGTCTTCGTCCCGGCCCGCCCGGTGCTCACCGAGACGGCGCGCGGCCTGCTGCCCCGCCAGGTGCCGCACGTGGACGCCGCCGCCAACGCCGGGCGCGCCGCGCTGCTGGTCGAGGCCCTGACCCGGCGCCCCGAACTGCTGCTCGCCGCCACCGAGGACCGGCTCCACCAGGAGTACCGCGCGCCGGCCATGCCGGAGAGCCTGAACCTGGTGAACCGGCTGCGCGCGGACGGCGTACCGGCGGTCATCTCGGGCGCGGGCCCGACGGTCCTCGCGCTGACCGACGGGGACGCGGCCGACCAGGTCGAGAAGATCGCGCACGTCGCGGGCGAGGAGTGGGCCGCCAACCGGCTCGCCCTCGACACCGCCGGCGCCAGCGTCCTGCCGCTCTCGACGACGGGAACGGCGGGAACATCGGGAACGGCCGGGACCACCGAACCTTCGGGACCGACGGGGCAGACAGGGTCGGCGGGACCGACGGGAACCAGCCAGTGACACGATTGCCGGCCGTGGAAAGGGGGAATGTTTGCCAGGTCCGGTAGTGTTAACCTCAAGCCAGCACTCGCAGCCGCATGCGGTGTGGTGCTTCGAGTCCCCGAATCGGGGTTACTCAGTCTTCCGGGAATCTCCCACGCTGTCTGAGCTGCGCGCCGAGCAGTGTTGACCACATCCCGGGACGGCGTGACCGACGCACACCCCTCACGCCGGACATGAACCTATTCCTCCGCCGTACGCACAGGCGGGACCACCGCCACGGCACGGTCGCATCCGTGGACCGTAGCCGGACAGCACAACCGGTCGCCGAGCCAGACAGGCCGACGCCCGCTCCAGGGAAGGACCCTTCGTGAGCGACACCACCGATCTGATGGGCGTGAACGCCGACGCGCCTGCCAAGGACGCCTCCGCCGCGCCTGCCTCCGGTGCTGCCACCGGCACCACCGGGCGCCGGCGGCGCTCCGGTACCGGCCTTGAGGGCATGGTTCTGGCGGAGTTGCAGCAGATCGCCTCGGGCCTCGGTATCAAGGGCACCGCGCGCATGCGCAAGAGCCAGCTGATCGAGGTCATCAAGGAGAAGCAGGCTGCCACCGGCCAGAGCGGCGCCCCCGCCGCCGAGAAGAGCAGCGCCCCGACCAAGGCGGCCAAGGCCGCCGCGGGGGCCAAGGAGTCCGCGAAGGCGGACGCCGAGCCGGCGGCCGAGGCCGCCGCCAGGCCCAAGCGGCGCGCCACCTCGCGCGCCCGCACCGTCGAGGCCGCCGAGCCGGCCCAGCAGCAGATCGACATCCCCGGCCAGCCCGCCAGCGACTCCGCCGACGAGGGCCGCCGCGCCCGCGCGGCCGAGCAGCCGGCCGACAAGGTCGCCGCCCGCGCCGAGACCGGTGCCGCCGACGCCGCCAAGGCGGCGGAGGGCGCCGACGGCGAGGCCGGCCGCCAGGGCCGCCGCGCCGAGTCCGCCGACGCCGACGGCCGCGCCGACCGCCAGCAGGACCGCGGCGGCAAGCGGGACCGGCAGCGCGGCCGCCGCGAGGCCGGCCAGCAGGGCCAGCAGCAGACCGAGCAGCAGGGCGGCGGCCGTGGCCACCGCGAGCGCGACAACCGCGACAACCGCGACGACGACTTCGAGGGCGGCCGCCGCGGCCGCCGGGGCCGCTACCGCGACCGCCGGGGCCGTCGGGGCCGGGACGAGGCCGCCACCGAGCCGCAGATCAGCGAGGACGACGTCCTCATCCCGGTCGCCGGCATCCTCGACATCCTCGACAACTACGCGTTCGTGCGCACCACCGGCTACCTGCCGGGGCCGAACGACGTGTACGTCTCGCTGGCCCAGGTCCGCAAGAACGGCCTGCGCAAGGGCGACCACGTCACCGGCGCGGTGCGCCAGCCCCGCGACGGCGAGCGCCGCGAGAAGTTCAACGCGCTCGTCCGGCTGGACTCCGTCAACGGCATGGCCCCCGAAGAGGGCCGTGGCCGGGCCGACTTCAGCAAGCTCACCCCGCTGTACCCGCAGGAGCGGCTGCGGTTGGAGAGCGACCCGGGCGCGCTGACCACCCGGATCATCGACCTCGTCTCGCCCATCGGCAAGGGCCAGCGCGGTCTGATCGTCGCCCCGCCCAAGACGGGCAAGACGATGATCATGCAGGCGGTGGCCAACGCCATCACCCACAACAACCCCGAGTGCCACCTGATGGTCGTCCTGGTCGACGAGCGTCCGGAAGAGGTCACCGACATGCAGCGGTCGGTCAAGGGCGAGGTCATCTCCTCGACCTTCGACCGCCCGGCCGAGGACCACACGACCGTCGCCGAGCTGGCCATCGAGCGCGCCAAGCGCCTCGTGGAGCTGGGCCACGACGTGGTCGTCCTGCTGGACTCGATCACCCGCCTGGGCCGTGCCTACAACCTGGCCGCCCCGGCCTCCGGGCGCATCCTGTCCGGTGGTGTGGACTCCACCGCGCTCTACCCGCCGAAGAAGTTCTTCGGCGCCGCGCGCAACATCGAGGACGGCGGTTCGCTGACCATCCTGGCCACCGCGCTGGTCGAGACCGGCTCGCGCATGGACGAGGTGATCTTCGAGGAGTTCAAGGGCACCGGCAACATGGAGCTCAAGCTCGACCGCAAGCTCGCCGACAAGCGGATCTTCCCCGCGGTGGACGTCGACGCGTCCGGCACCCGCAAGGAGGAGATCCTCATGGGCAGCGAGGAACTGGCGGTCGTCTGGAAGCTCCGCCGGGTGCTGCACGCGCTGGACCAGCAGCAGGCCATCGAGCTGCTGCTGGACAAGATGCGGCAGACCAAGTCCAACGCCGAGTTCCTGCGGCAGATCCAGACCACCACGCCGGCGCCGGGCAACGGCGACTGACCGGCGGGTCCTGATCACCACCCGGGTGCGGACCCCGTTTTGGGAGATGCGTCATCCAGTGGCAGACTGGTACGTCGGCTCCGGTTCACGTCGCGCACAGGGCGTGGCGACCCGGCGCCCTCCCGAACCTAGGAGACACCTTGAAGCGCGACATCCACCCGGAGTACGTGGAGACCCAGGTCAGCTGCACCTGCGGCGCCTCCTTCACCACCCGGAGCACCGTGACCGACGGCACCATCCGTGCCGAGGTCTGCTCCGAGTGCCACCCCTTCTACACCGGCAAGCAGAAGATCCTCGACACCGGTGGCCGCGTGGCCCGCTTCGAGGCCCGCTTCGGCAAGAAGGCCGCGGCCAAGTAGCGACCCGACAGCGCCGGTTCCCGTCCCGCCCCGCCCGGCGGCACGGGACCGGCGCTTTGTCGTCCCGGGGAGCCCGGGGTGTCACCGGGCGCAGGCCCATCCCACTTCTGCGAAGGACTTCTTCCGATGTTCGAGGCCGTCGAGGATCTGATCGGCGAGCACGCCGACCTCGAGAAACAGCTCGCGGACCCGGCCATCCACGCCGACCAGGCCGGCGCGCGAAGGCTCAACAAGCGCTACGCCGAGCTCACCCCCATCGTCGCGGCCTACCGCGACTGGCGGCAGACCGGCGAGGACATCGAGACCGCGCGGGAGCTGGCCGCCGACGATCCCGACTTCTACGCCGAGATCAAGGAGCTGGAGGCGCGCCGCGAGGAGCTGACCGACCGGCTGCGCCTGCTTCTTGTGCCCCGGGACCCGAGTGACGACAAGGACGTCATCCTGGAGATCAAGGCCGGCGAGGGCGGCGACGAGTCCGCGCTGTTCGCCGGCGACCTCCTGCGCATGTACCTGAGGTACGCCGAACGGCAGGGCTGGAAGACGGAGCTGATCGAGGCCAACGAGTCCGACCTCGGCGGCTACAAGGACGTGCAGGTCGCCGTGAAGGCCAAGGGGCAGAGCGAGCCCGGGCAGGGCGTGTGGGCCCGGCTGAAGTACGAGGGCGGGGTGCACCGGGTGCAGCGCGTCCCGGCCACCGAGTCCCAGGGCCGCATCCACACCTCGGCGGCCGGTGTGCTCGTGCTGCCCGAGGCGGAGGACGTCGACGTCGAGATCAACCCGAACGACCTGCGGATCGACGTCTACCGGTCCTCCGGACCCGGCGGCCAGTCGGTCAACACCACCGACTCGGCGGTGCGCATCACCCACCAGCCGTCCGGCATCGTCGTCTCCTGCCAGAACGAGAAGAGCCAGCTCCAGAACAAGGAGCAGGCGCTGCGCATCCTGCGCGCCCGGCTGCTGGCCGCCGCGCAGGAGGAGGCCGAGCGGGAGGCGTCGGACGCCCGGCGCAGCCAGGTCCGCACGGTTGATCGCTCCGAGCGCGTCCGTACGTACAACTTCCCGGAGAACCGCATCTCCGACCACCGTGTCGGCTTCAAGGCGTACAACCTGGACCAGGTGCTCGACGGCGAGCTGGACCCGGTGATCCAGGCGTGCGTCGACGCCGACGCCGCCGCGAAGCTGGCCGCCGCGCAGTGAGCGCGGCGGGGTCCGACGGCCCGGGGTTCCGGGGCCCGCGGTGAGCAGGTCCGTAAAGCATCCGAAGGGGCGGATAGGCAGACGATCATGAACCTTCTCCTGGCCGAGGTGGCGCAGGCCACCCAGCGCCTGGCCGACGCAGGGGTGCCCTCCCCGCGCTTCGACGCGGAGGAGCTGGCGGCGTTTGTCCACCGGGTCAAGCGCAGCGAGCTGCACCGGGTGGCCGACGGCGACTTCGACGCCCGCTACTGGGAGGTCGTCGCCCGCCGCGAGGCCCGCGAACCACTCCAGCACATCACCGGCCGCGCGTTCTTCCGGTACCTCGAACTCCACGTCGGCAAGGGCGTCTTCGTGCCCCGACCGGAGACGGAGTCGGTGGTCGGCTGGGCGATAGACGCGGTACGGGCGATGGACGTCGCCGAACCGCTGATCGTCGACCTGTGCACCGGCTCGGCGGCCATCGCCCTCGCGCTGGCCCAGGAGGTGCCGCGCTCCCGGGTGCACGCCGTGGAACTCGACGAGGGCGCGCTCGCGTGGGCCCGGAAGAACGTCGAGGGCTCCCGCGTCGTCCTGCACCACGGGGACGCCAGGACGGCCCTGCCGGAGCTGGACGGCCAGGTCGACCTGGTGATCTCCAACCCGCCGTACATCCCGCTCACCGAGTGGGAGTACGTGGCGCCCGAGGCGCGCGACCACGACCCGCAGCTGGCGCTGTTCTCCGGGGAGGACGGCCTGGACCTCATCAGAGGGCTGGAACGCACCGCGCACCGCCTGCTCAGACCGGGCGGCGTGGTCGTGGTGGAGCACGCCGACACCCAGGGCGGCCTGGTCCCGTGGATCTTCACCGAGGACCGCGGCTGGGCCGACGCCGCCGACCACCCCGACCTGAACAACCGACCCCGATTCGCCACAGCCCGCAGGGAGGTGCCGTGATGGCACGGCGGTACGACTGCACCGAAGCGACCGACCGCAGGACCGGCCTGCGCGAGGCGGCAGCCGCCGTCCGCCGCGGAGAGCTTGTCGTCCTGCCCACGGACACTGTCTACGGCATCGGCGCCGACGCCTTCAGCCCGGAGGCCGTCGGTGACCTGCTGGACGCCAAGGGCCGCGGTCGCGGCATGCCCTCCCCGGTGCTCATCGGCTCCCCGAACACCCTGCACGGCCTCGTCACCGACCTCTCCGAGGCGGCCTGGGACCTCGTCGACGCCTTCTGGCCCGGCGCGCTGACCGTCGTCGCCCGCCACCAGCCGTCGCTCACCTGGGACCTCGGCGACACCAGCGGCACGGTCGCCATCCGGATGCCGCTGCACCCGGTGGCGATCGAGCTGCTGACCGACGTCGGCCCGATGGCCGTCTCCTCCGCCAACCTCACCGGCCACCCGGCGCCCCAGGACTGCCAGAGCGCCCAGGACATGCTCGGCGACTCCGTCGCCGTCTACCTCGACGGCGGCCCGACACCGGCGGCCGTGCCGTCCTCCATCGTCGACGTCACCGGCGAGGTACCGGTGCTGCTGAGGGCGGGCGCGATCAGCGCGGAGGAGCTGCGCAAGGTCGCGCCCGGGCTGAGGGAGGCCAGTTGACCGCGCCTTCTGGGCGTGGCATACCGGCGGCCGACACCTTCCGCATCCTCCACGTCTCCACCGGCAACGTGTGCCGCTCGCCGATCACCGAGCGGCTGAACCGCCATGCCCTGGCGGCCCGGCTGGAGGACGGCCTGAGCACGGCGTTGCTCGTCGAGAGCGCCGGCACGTGGGGCCACGAGGGCGCCCCCATGGAGGAGCACGCCGCGACCGTGTTGGCCGACTACGGCGCCGACCCCGCCGGCTTCCGGGGGCGTGAGCTGCTGGACGAGCACGTCATCCGCGCCGACCTCGTCCTGACCGCCACCCGGGACCACCGCGCCCAGGTCATCTCGATGGGGCACTCCGCCGGGCTGCGCACGTTCACCCTGAAGGAGTTCACCCGGCTCGTACGTGCCATAGACCCGGCGACGCTGCCGGCGGCGGACAGCCCGGACACCGTCGCCCAGCGGGCCCGCGCCCTGGTGCAGGCGGCGGCCGCGCTGCGCGGCTGGCTGCACGCGCCCAGCGCCGAGGCGGACGAGGTCTACGACCCGTACGGCGCGCCCATCAGCTACTTCCGCAGCGTCGGCGAGGAGATCAGCGCCGCGCTCGATCCGGTGGTCACCGCCCTCACCGGGGTGCCGGCGCGAACGTGACCGGCCGCTCGTCCGGCCGCCTGAGCGGTGGCCCGCCCCGCCCCGGGAGCGGCCGCCGGAACCGGTCGGCGGGGCGGCCGTGTCCTAAGGTGTGGGCCTTAGGACGCTCGATGAACTTCTGGGGAGCCCGTGCGTGAGTATCTGCTGACGTTGTGCGTCACAGCCGCCGTCACCTACCTGCTGGTCGGCCCGGTGCGGAAGTTCGCCATCGCCGCGGGCGCCGTACCGCCGGTCAGGGCGCGCGACGTGCACCGCGAGCCCACGCCCCGGCTCGGCGGCATCGCGATGTTCGGCGGACTGTGCGCCGGCCTGCTCGTGGCCTCCCAACTCACCAACATCGGCGACGTCTTCACCCAGTCCGACGAACCGCGCGCACTGCTCGCCGGCGCCGGCATCATCTGGCTGCTCGGCGTGCTCGACGACAAGTGGGGTGTGGACGCCCTCGTCAAGCTCGGCGGGCAGATGATCGCCGCCGGAGTGATGGTCTGGCAGGGGTTGACGATCCTCTGGCTGCCCATCCCGACGGTCGGCATGGTCGCGATCACGCCCCTGCAGGGCACGTTGCTCACGGTCGCGCTGGTCGTCGTCACGATCAACGCGGTCAACTTCGTGGACGGCCTCGACGGCCTCGCCGCCGGCATGGTCTGCCTGGCCGCCATGGCGTTCTTCATGTACGCCTACCGCATCTGGTACAGCTACGGCATCTCCGCCGCGGCCCCGGCCACCCTGTTCGCCGCCGTGCTCATGGGCGTCTGCATCGGCTTCCTCCCGCACAACATGCACCCCGCCCGCATCTTCATGGGCGACTCCGGCTCGATGCTGATCGGCCTGGTGCTGGCCGCCGGCGCGGTCTCCATCACCGGGCAGGTCGACCCGGACGCGCTGAAGCTCTTCGACGGCTCGGAGAAGGCGGCGGTGCAGGCCACCGTGCCCGTCTACATCCCGCTGCTGCTGCCGCTGACCATCCTCGCGGTACCACTCGCCGACCTGATCCTGGCGATCGTCCGCCGCACCTGGAACGGCCAGTCGCCGTTCGCGGCCGACCGGGGGCACCTCCACCACCGGCTGCTGGAGATCGGGCACTCGCACAGCCGCGCGGTGCTGATCATGTACTTCTGGTCGGCGCTGATCGCGTTCGGCGCGGTGGCCTTCTCGGTACGGCAGTCGGCGAGCATGGTGATCGTTCTCACCATCATGCTGCTGAGCGCGGCCGGACTGGTCGTCCTGCTACTGCCGCGCTTCAACCCCCGGGTGCCGATGTGGGCCCAGCGCGTGGTCCCACCGCGCTACCGCCTGCACCCCGCCCCGCCTGCGGCCCAAGGCGCCGCCTCCCGCCCGGCCGGCACCGGGACCGACCCCGCGGAGCGGCCGGCCGGCCCGGAGACCACGGCCCGGGCGGCCGGTCTGAACGGCTCGACCGCCGTCGGCGAACGCCACCGCTTCACCGTCCGCCGGAAGATCGACACCCCGTCATAACGGGGCAGTTGGTGCGAACCCCCGCCCGTCACGCACAGATGACAGGGTTAGCTCTCAGGTGTGACAACCTGCACACCAAGTAGGTAAAGACCTCATCAAATAGTTTGTGATACCGTTCACGAGAACCGGCAGGGAGTCGGGGGGACGTGGTGCGACGGCCCTCACCCGCGTGGTCACGCAGCCGGATTCGCTCAGTAAGTTGAGCCGTTCAGACCTTTCCGTTTCCTTGCTGGAGCAGCATTCATGCAGTCGAACGACGCCCGGATCCTTCGCGGCGCCGCGATCCCGACCGCCCTCACCGGCCTGATCGGCGTGGGTGTCTCCGGAGCGGTGGCCGGCGGTCAGGGTGCGCTCGGTGCCGCCGTCGGCACGGTGCTGGTGCTGCTGTTCTTCACCGCCGGCCTGCACGGCCTCGGGATCGTCGGCAGGAAGTGGCCGGAGCTGTTGATGGGGGCCGGCCTGCTCGTCTACACGACGCAGATCTTCGCCCTGTTGATCGCCCTGTTCATCTTCCGCGACGCCGACTACCTCAACGGCCGTGCGCTGGGCTTCACCGCGCTCGCCTGCGCCCTCGTCTGGCCCGCCGCTCAGGCGTGGATGCAGACCCGGGTCAAGACCCTCTACGTCGACACCGACGGCCCTTCGGCCGACGGCGGCAAGGGGAGTGGCGCGTGAGTGTCGCCCGTGGCCGCCCTGAAGGCAGGGGCGATATAACAACCCTCTCGGCGGGCTGCTATGGTCCGACGCCGAGAGTGCTGCGAGCGAAGCAGCGCGCGCTGTGCGGGACAGCGCCGCGTGCTCCCCACTTGTGTGCGGGTCGCCCTGCCGCGATGCCGGTCGCCCCTCGCTCCCGCGATACCCAGTCCAGTGCCGCTACGTGGCCGTGTGCCACGCCGACACATCGAGGTAGCCGTACCTATGCGTCAGACCGAAGGAGCTCGCGGTGAGTAGTGACCAGTTGCTCGCCTTCGAGGTCGACTGTCACCTGTTCAAGGATTGCGGCTTCGACGCCCCCGGCGTGCACTCGTTCTTCTTCGAGCCGATCTTCACGATCGGCCCGTTGAACTTCAACAAGCCGATGCTCCTGGCGATCGTCGGTACCGCCCTCATCCTGTCCTTCTTCTGGGCCGCCTTCTCCAAGCCGAAGCTGGTGCCGGGGAAGATGCAGATGATCGCCGAGATCCTCTACGACTTCGTCCGTCGGGGTATCGCGCGAGAGGTGATGGGCAAGAAGGGCGAGCCGTTTGTCCCCTTCCTCGTCTCGATCTTCTTCTTCGTCTGGATGCTCAACCTCTGGGCACTGATCCCGCTCGCCCAGTTCCCGGTCAGCTCGGTGATCGCCTACCCGGTCGCGCTCGCGCTGATCGTCTGGGTCGTCTACATGACCGTCACCTTCAAGACCAACGGCTTTGTCGGCGGCATCCGCAACCTGTGTGTCCCGGGCGGGCTGCCCAAGCCCATCTACGTCATCCTGACGCCCATCGAGTTCATCTCGAACATCTTCGTGCGGCCCTTCACGCTGGCCGTCCGACTCTTCGCGAACATGTTCGCGGGCCACATCCTGATCCTGATCTTCACGATCGCGACCTGGTACATGCTCGGCACCGTCCTCGGTACCGTCTACGCCACCGCGTCGTTCGCGATGACGCTGGTCATCACGGTGTTCGAGATGTTCATCCAGGCCCTGCAGGCCTACGTCTTCACCGTGCTGGCGGCCACCTACCTCTCCCAGGCGCTCGAAGAGGCGCACTGAGAGTCCGCGGCAACAGCCACCGCCCAACCCCCTAAACGTCCGGTGGACCAACCACCCACCGGCCCACCAAGAGAAGGAACCACGGAATGTCTGCTCTCGAGACCCTCGCGGCCGTCAACGGCAACATCGGCACCGTCGGCTACGGCCTCGCCGCGATCGGCCCGGGTATCGGCGTCGGTTACATCTTCGGTAACGGTGTGCAGGCCATCGCCCGGCAGCCCGAGGCCGCCGGCCTGATCCGCCAGAACATGCTGCTCGGCTTCGCGGTCGTCGAGGCCCTCGCCCTGATCGGCTTCGTCGTTCCGTTCATCCTCAACTGACGGTCCGGTCGCAACCACCACGACGGATTCGACGGAAAGGTCCACCATGTTGCACCTGCTGGCGGCGGAGGAGCAGGATCCCCTGTTCCCCGTCTGGCCCGAGGTCCTCATCGGCTCGATCACCTTTGCGATCATCTTCTTCGTCTTCTACAAGAAGCTGCTCCCCTCGATCAACGCGGCGCTGGAGAAGCGCCACGACGAGATCGTCGGTGGCATGGAGCGTGCGCAGCAGGCTCAGGATGAGGCGCAGCAGACGCTCGAGGAGTACCGCGAGCAGCTGAAGGACGCTCGTCACGAGGCCGCGCGCCTGCGCCAGGAGGCGCAGGAGCAGGGCGCCGCGCTCATCGCAGAGATGCGCGCGGAAGGCCAGCGGCAGCGTGAGGAGATCATCGCCACCGGTCACGCCCAGATCGAGGCCGACCGCAAGCAGGCGTCGCTGGCCCTGCGCCAGGACGTCGGCAAGCTGGCCACCGAGCTGGCCGGCCGACTGGTGGGTGAGTCCCTCGAGGACCACGCCCGCCAGAGCCGGGTCATCGACCGCTTCCTCGACGAGCTCGAGGAGAAGGCCGAGGCCGCCCGATGAACGGAGCGAGCCGCGAGGCACTGGCGTCCGCCAAGGAACGGCTCGACGCGCTCACGGACAACACGTCCGTGGACGCCGTCAAGCTGGCCGACGAGCTGGCCGCCGTCACCGCGCTGCTCGACCGTGAGGTGTCGCTGCGTCGGGTCATCACCGACCCGGCGCAGTCCGGCGAGGCCAAGGCCGAGCTGGTCGGACGCCTCCTGGGCGGCCAGGTGGGCGGCGAGACCGTCGACCTCGTCTCCGGCATGGTCCGCTCCCGCTGGTCGCGTCCGCGCGACCTGGTGGACGCGGTCGAGGTCCTGGCGGACATCGCCGACCTGATCGCGGCCGAGCGGGACGGCACGCTGGACGACGTGGAGGACGAGATCTTCCGCTTCGGTCGGATCGTCTCCAGCTCGCCCGACCTCCGGGCGGCGCTGACGGGCAACACCGAGCAGGCGTCCTACAAGAGCGCGCAGACCGAGCTGCTTCGCCGGCTGCTGGGCGGACGGGCCAAGCCCGCCACCGAGCGCCTGGTGATCCGACTCGTCGCGCACCCGCGTGGACGTAGCCTGGAAGGTGGGCTGGAGTCGCTGTCCAAGCTCGCCGCGGAGCGCCGGGGCCGTTCGGTCGCCGTCGTCACCTCGGCGGTGCCGCTCAGCGACACCCAGAAGCAGCGTCTGGGCGCCGCGCTCAGCCGGATCTACGGCCGCCAGGTGCACATCAACCTGGACGTGGACCCGGCGGTGCTCGGCGGCATCTCGGTCCGGATCGGTGACGAGGTCATCAACGGCAGCATCAGCGACCGGCTGGACGACGTCGAGCGGCGGATGGCCGGCTGACCCCGGTCCCACCAACTCAACAAGCAGTAAGTAGCGGCCCGAGTTGGGCCGACAGCACCCTTCTGGGGGACGACCCCAGACCCCCAGATACATACGGGCCCAACAAGGAGAGCAGGGAACCCAGATGGCGGAGCTCACGATCCGGCCGGATGAGATCCGGGACGCGCTGGAGAACTTTGTCCAGTCGTACAAGCCGGACGCGGCCTCGCGCGAAGAGGTCGGGACGGTCAGCGTTGCCGGCGACGGCATCGCGAAGATCGAGGGACTTCCCTCGGTCATGGCGAACGAGCTGCTGAAGTTCGAGGACGGCACCCTCGGTCTCGCCCTCAACCTCGAGGAGCGCGAGGTCGGCGCGGTCGTCCTCGGCGAGTTCAGCGGCATCGAGGAGGGCCAGCCGGTGCAGCGCACCGGTGAGGTGCTCTCCGTCGCGGTCGGTGACGGCTACCTCGGCCGTGTCGTCGACCCGCTGGGCAACCCGGTCGACGGCCTCGGCGAGATCGAGACCACCGGCCGTCGCGCGCTGGAGCTGCAGGCCCCCACGGTCATGCAGCGCAAGTCGGTGCACGAGCCGATGGAGACCGGCTACAAGGCCGTCGACGCCATGACCCCGGTCGGCCGCGGTCAGCGCCAGCTGATCATCGGCGACCGGCAGACCGGCAAGACGGCGCTCGCGGTCGACACGATCATCAACCAGCGTGACAACTGGCGCACCGGCGACCCGAAGAAGCAGGTCCGCTGCATCTACGTCGCCATCGGCCAGAAGGGCTCCACCATCGCCTCCGTGCGCGGTGCCCTGGAGGAGGCCGGCGCGCTGGAGTACACGACGATCGTGGCCGCCCCGGCGTCCGACCCGGCCGGCTTCAAGTACCTCGCCCCCTACACCGGCTCGGCCATCGGCCAGCACTGGATGTACGAGGGCAAGCACGTCCTGATCATCTTCGACGACCTGTCGAAGCAGGCCGACGCCTACCGCGCGGTCTCCCTGCTGCTGCGCCGCCCGCCGGGCCGTGAGGCCTACCCGGGTGACGTGTTCTACCTGCACTCCCGGCTGCTGGAGCGCTGCGCGAAGCTGTCGGACGAGATGGGCGCGGGCTCGATGACCGGTCTGCCGATCGTCGAGACCAAGGCCAACGACGTCTCGGCGTTCATCCCGACCAACGTCATCTCCATCACCGACGGCCAGTGCTTCCTGGAGTCCGACCTGTTCAACGCGGGCCAGCGGCCGGCGCTGAACGTCGGTATCTCGGTCTCCCGTGTGGGTGGCTCCGCCCAGCACAAGGCCATGAAGCAGGTCTCCGGCCGGCTGCGTGTGGACCTGGCCCAGTTCCGTGAGCTGGAGGCGTTCGCCGCCTTCGGTTCCGACCTGGACGCCGCGTCCAAGTCGGCCCTGGAGCGGGGTCAGCGCATGGTCGAGCTGCTGAAGCAGCCGCAGTACGCGCCGTACTCCACCGAGGACCAGGTCGTCTCGATCTGGGCCGGCACCACCGGTCTGATGGACGACGTCCCGGTCGTCGACATCCGCCGGTTCGAGCGCGAGCTGCTGGACTACCTCCACCGCGAGCACAAGGACCTGATGACCTCCATCCGCGAGGGCGGCAAGATGTCGGACGACACGCTGCAGAAGCTCGGCGGCACGATCAACAGCTTCAAGCAGCAGTTCGAGACCGCGGACGGCAAGCTCCTGGGCGAGGGCTGAGCATGGGTGCCCAGCTCCGGGTCTACAAGAGGCGGATCAAATCCGTCACGGCGACCAAGAAGATCACCAAGGCGATGGAGATGATCGCGGCTTCGCGCATCATCAAGGCCCAGCGCAAGGTGGAGGCGTCGACGCCCTACGCCGACGAGCTGACCGCCGCGGTCACCGCGGTGGCGTACGGCGCGGACGTCAAGCACCCGCTCACCACCGAGGCGGAGAACCCGACCCGGGCCGCGGTCCTGCTCGTCACGAGCGACCGCGGTCTGGCCGGCGGCTACTCGAGCAACGCGATCAAGGCCGCGGAGCTGTTGACGACCACGCTGACCAACGAGCGTAAGGACGTCCTCACCTACATCGTCGGCCGCAAGGGCGTGTCGTACTACAACTTCCGTGAGCGCAAGGTCGAGGACTCCTGGACCGGCTTCACGGACAGCCCGACGTACGCGGACGCCAAGGCCGTGTCGGCGCCGATCATCGAGGCGCTCCAGCGGCCCACCGTCGAGGGCGGCGTGGACGAGGTCCACGTGGTCTACACGCAGTTCGTCTCGATGATGACGCAGACCCCGGTCGAGCGCCGGATGCTGCCGCTCACGTTCGAGAAGACCGCCGAGGACTCGGCGAAGGTCTTCATGGGCGACCGGGTGCGGGCGCTGTACGACTTCGAGCCCTCCGCCGAGGAGGTGCTGGACGCACTGCTGCCCCGGTACATCGAGAGCCGCGTCTACAACGCCCTGCTGCAGGCCGCCGCCTCCGAGCACGCGGCCCGCCGCCGGGCGATGAAGTCGGCGACCGACAACGCCGAAGAAGTCATCAAGTCGTTCACACGGCTTGCCAACGCGGCCCGTCAGGCCGACATCACCCAGGAAATCAGCGAGATCGTCGGTGGAGCCAGCGCGCTGGCCGACGCGTCTGCGGGGAGTGACCGATAACAATGACAACCACTGCTCAGACGGCCGCCGCGACGGGCCGCGTCGCGCGGGTCATCGGCCCGGTCGTCGACGTGGAGTTCCCCGTCGACGCCATGCCGGAGATCTACAACGCCCTCACCGTCGAGGTCATGGACCCGGCCGAGGAGGGCAAGACCAAGACCCTGACGCTCGAGGTCGCCCAGCACCTCGGTGAGGGCCTGGTCCGCGCCATCTCCATGGAGCCGACCGACGGCCTGGTCCGCCAGGCCCCGGTCACCAACACCGGCGACGGCATCACCGTGCCCGTCGGCGACGTCACCAAGGGCCGGGTGTTCAACACCCTCGGCCGCATCCTGAACGAGCCCGAGGCCGAGGCCGAGGTCACCGAGCGCTGGTCCATCCACCGCAAGGCCCCCGCCTTCGACCAGCTCGAGTCCAAGACCGAGATGTTCGAGACCGGCCTGAAGGTCGTCGACCTGCTGACCCCGTACGTCAAGGGCGGCAAGATCGGTCTGTTCGGTGGTGCGGGCGTCGGCAAGACGGTCCTCATCCAGGAAATGATCATGCGTGTGGCGAAGCTGCACGAGGGCGTCTCCGTGTTCGCCGGCGTCGGCGAGCGCACCCGTGAGGGCAACGACCTCATCGAGGAGATGGCCGAGTCCGGCGTTCTCCCGCAGACCGCGCTGGTCTTCGGCCAGATGGACGAGCCGCCGGGCACCCGTCTGCGGGTCGCCCTGGCCGGTCTGACGATGGCGGAGTACTTCCGCGACGTCCAGAAGCAGGACGTGCTGTTCTTCATCGACAACATCTTCCGCTTCACCCAGGCCGGTTCCGAGGTCTCCACGCTGCTCGGCCGCATGCCCTCCGCGGTGGGCTACCAGCCGAACCTGGCGGACGAGATGGGTGTGCTCCAGGAGCGCATCACCTCGACCCGCGGTCACTCGATCACCTCGATGCAGGCGATCTACGTCCCCGCGGACGACCTGACCGACCCCGCCCCGGCGACGACCTTCGCCCACCTGGACGCCACGACCGTTCTGTCGCGTCCGATCTCGGAGAAGGGCATCTACCCGGCGGTGGACCCGCTGGACTCGACGTCCCGCATCCTGGACCCGCGCTTCATCTCGCAGGAGCACTACGAGTGCGCCTCCCGCGTCAAGGGGATCCTGCAGAAGTACAAGGACCTCCAGGACATCATCGCCATCCTCGGTATGGACGAGCTGGGCGAGGAGGACAAGCTCACCGTCCACCGCGCCCGTCGGATCGAGCGCTTCCTGTCGCAGAACACCCACGCGGCGAAGCAGTTCACCGGCCTCGACGGTTCCGACGTTCCGCTGGACGAGTCCATCGCGGCGTTCAACGCGATCGCCGACGGTGACTACGACCACTTCCCGGAGCAGGCGTTCTTCATGTGCGGTGGCCTGGACGACCTCAAGGCCAAGGCCAAGGAGCTGGGCGTCTCCTGACCCCGCTCCTCCGGTGAGGGGCGGGTCACCCCGCCCCTCACCGGAGGAGCGGGGTCAGGAG
>NZ_WMLF01000260.1 GCF_014156695.1 Streptomyces durbertensis
ACCCCCCGGCCAGTAATCCAAGTGCCTGAGGGCGCGCGGTGGCACCTCACACCCTCACGCGGCCGCGTCGCCCCTCATTTCTGCAAGGAGCCATCCTTACCCTCATGAGCTATCAGCAGCCGCAGCCCGGGGCGCAGTTTCCCCCCACCGGACCGCCCGTACCGCCGCCTCCAGCGAACGCGCCGCAGCCCGGCTTTCCGCCGCCTCCTGGCCCCGGGTACCCGCAGCCGCCCTATGGGCAGGCGCCTCCGCCTCCGCCCTCTTCGAACGGCGGCAGCAAGACGGCGCTGGTAGTTGGTGCCGCTTGCATCGTCCTTGCGCTGGTCGTCGGGAGCATCGTCTACGTCGCGACGGGCGACGACGGCGACAAGGATCAGAGCGACGAGGCGGGCAACTCCGCCGAGCGCAGCCCGGGCGCTGACTCGCCGGACAGCCCAGCTCAGCCGGACGAACCCTCCCTCCCGGACATGCGATCACCGGGCGGCGGCGAAACGCCCGCAGGCGAGTTCAAGGACGTCCTCGACGTCGACGAGGTGCGGTCCGTCGTTTTCAAGGGCAGCGACGGTACGACAAAGCTCGATGTCACGCCGTACAAGGTCCAGAAGGGTAGCTATGCGGAGCTGAAGGCCGCAGGCATCGATCTCGAGGAAGCTCCTGGGCTGGTGCCGTACTACATCACCGTTTCCTACACCAACCGCGGTGGTGAGGAGCCCTGGATCCCGACCTGGTACTCCCAGGTGACGATCCAGAGCGCACCCGGTGAGCGGATCACGCGGGTCAACTACGTCGATGAGTACGACAAGTGCAACTTCCTTGACCCGAACGCGCGGGGAGCGCTCACCGTAGGCCGGTCTTACAAGCCGTGTGAGATCTATCTGGCTCCGGAGGACAAGCCCTTCTACATGGTGTGGGGTATCGACAGGATCACTGGTGACGGCGAGGCGAGCGTCGTCTGGAAGCTCGTTGACTGACGGTTGATGAAGAGTCGGCAGCGGAAGGTTCTGGCGAACTGGCCCTCTGTGCAGCGTGAGTGGGTCCGTGAAGCGCCTGACATGGAGAGTTGAGGATGGGTAAGACAAGAGCGCTGCGCGCGATCGGCAGTGCGATACTCGCGGGAGCCCTGCTCATCGGCTCGGCTCCTACCGCCTCGGCTGACCAGATCAGGGACAACCAGTGGGCCCTGAGGGCATTTGAGGTCGAGAAGGTCTGGAAGGAGTCCACGGGCCAGGGTGTCACGGTCGCTGTGCTCGACAGCGCCGTCAACGGTAGCCATCCCGACCTGCGAGAGAACGTGCTTCCGGGGATGGACATGCTGGCTGGAGGTCCAGCCAACCAGGAAACACGTTTCGACCATGGAACAGCCGTTGCTTCGGTCATCGCCGCACATGGTCACGGCCCGGGGAACACCAACGGGGTGATTGGTCTCGCTCCCGACGCTAAGATCCTGCCTGTCCGAATAGCAACCAAGGGCGACAGCCCCCACTTGCACGGCAGCCAGATGAGCTACGCCAAGGCCATCCGTTACGCCGTTGACCAGGGGGCATCGGTCATCAATATGTCCATCGGCGCGGAGAGCATCAAGCCCGAGGAGGAAGAGGCGCTCGCATACGCCGCTAACAAGGACGTCCTTGTCGTTTCCTCAAGTGGAAACGACGGCGGGGTGAACTATCCGGCTCGCATGAAGAGCGTGGTCGCCGTCGGTGCCATCGACGAGGCGGGGAACATCTGGGAAGACTCGTCGGGTGGACGCCAGGTGATGCTCTCCGCGCCAGGCGACTACATCACGGCCGCGGCCGTGGTTGAGCCCTACCGGGAGTTCGCCGGCACCTCGTATGCGTCCGCATACGTCTCCGCGGCCGCTGCACTGCTGAGAGCCAAGTTCCCCAACCTGACGGCCGGCCAGATCGTCAACCGTCTTGCGAAGACCGCCCTGCTCCCTGACCGGATCGACGCGCCCGACGGTCACGACAGCTACTACGGCTACGGAATGATCCGGCCCTACCGGGCTCTCACGGAGAACATTCCGCCAGGCTCCAGGAGTGGTCCCCTGGAGATCCCCAAACCTCCGAAGTCTGATCCTGAGCAAGGCGCTGCCGGAGCAGTCGCTCCAGGAGATGGCGGGGCGGTGGAGGACGACCTCACAAGCGGACAGAAGGCCATACTCGGCGGAGTTGTGGTCTTGTTCCTCGGTACGGTCGTTGCGCTTCTCGTCGCATCGGCGGTCAAGAAGAAGCGGCGTAGTGCACCAGCTCCTCTGTACCCCAGCGTCTACGGGGCCGGCCCCGGCTACCCGGTGGTCAACGGCGTGCCACCCCACGTGCCCGGTCCGTACCAGGGCCAAGGTCCCGCGCATGGCGGCTATCCGCCTGCGCCGCCCAATCACCCTCCAGCTCAGTGAGCCTCTTCCAACTGGCCACCGATCGAGTGATGGGCCGTGAAGCGCAACCAACGAGGCCCCCAAGCAACGTGATTGAGACGTCGGCCATCTCGATCAACAGCCCGGGGGCCTCGCTCGTTACGGTCGCAGGCAGTCACCTGATCGGTGGCCATCACGAAGAACCTCAATGGTGAAGGAGAGAGGATATGCCGGAACAGAGTGATTCTTCTGGACATTTGCTTCCACGTCTCATGGTATGGGGAGGCATTCTCGGGGCGTCCGTGTGCATGGTGGTGCGCTTCACGGCTTCCGCGCCTCGTTGGGATCTGGTGCTCAACCTGGCTGTGTCTGTGATTGGGTTCTGGTGGGAGCTGCGCCGTAATCGTGTACGCTACGAGGCGACATGGCGGCTCCCGCGCGCTCCAAGATCTAGTCAGCCGAGTGCTTTCCGGCTGACGGGCCGCTGGCAGATGGATAATCAGGGGCTACGGACAGCAACTGTGATCGCAGCCGGGATTTTTCCCCTCATGCTGGGGGTTCAGTGGTCGCTTAGCGGGGGCTCGGACCAAGGTGATGACGTGAGTGCCGGCATCTTCGGTGGATCCTTCGTTGCGGGCATCATCATGTTCTGGTCAGTGGTGTTTTGGTCGGCAAAGCGCGCTGAAGGCGCGAAGGCTGTTGCTCGGGTTGAAGTGGCTGTTAAGGATGGCGCGGCGCGTGCCCTTCCGGTAGTCGTGCTGGACGGTGGGGCAGGCCTTCATGCGCCACACCCGCTAGAAGCCTTCATTGAGTTCGGATCGGCTCACCGATGGGCCTATGACGGACCCGAGCAGGTGCGGAAGCGGCGTAGGGCTCGCTACGCGGGAGCGTTGCGCCTGAGCGGGGACGATGGTGAGCGAACCTTGTTCCTCGAAAGCCCTGTTGATGGCGAAGCAATCGGCAGAGCGCTGAAGGGCCGTGAGGGATGGCTCTACTGGGCACCGAGTGGGACAGTAACTCATTCACCGTGCTCAGCCCCCGCTATCCTCGCACTGGGCGACGGGCGTTATGTACGGGGCTGGACTCAGGATTTCGACAGTAGCGATGTACCCGACGGGGAGGTCGCACGTCCTTCGACTTTGGGGTATGTACAGCACCTTCGCCCTGTGGAACTGGCCGTGTTGCGCCAACAGCCTTTTCGCTACCCAGGCTTGATCTGTGGTGTCCTTGCGTTGCTGGCGGCGGCTACGGGAGTGACCGGGCTGTGGGACGGTTACCTCACAGAGGGAGCTGCGGGCCCCCTGGTATTGGCTCCCCTTCTGCTGGCGGTAGGACTGGTGGGCAATCGCATTGCTGGGAAATACCGCCTCAGGCGCCGGGCCAAGACTCTGGGCGGCACGGTCCAAGCGCCCTCTGGCCCCGAGCGGCCTTCCTCGTCGCACATTGGCCCGCCGCCCCCTCCTCCGAGCCCACCCCGCGCCGGGACGTCAGGGATTCACACAATTCGGGAAGCTGCCACTTTGAGGATCGAGAAACGTGGACAAATTCAAGGTAGAGCCGGATCATCTTGACGCCTACGCCAAGCAGGTTGGCCGGGCAGAAGACGATATGGCCGCAGCGGGCCGGTATGTGCAGAACAATACGGGCATCGAGACCTCTGGCGCAGGCAGCACACTCTGGCAACACGTCGTGGCACTGCACAAAGAATGCTCCGTTCATGCACAGCAGGCGTTCGTCGGGTACAAGGATGTGCTCGCCCAGTCTTCGGCTGAACTGGTGAGGTCCGCGACATATTACCGAATGACGGATGCTAACGAAGCGGCAGCAGTGGACCGCACTTACCCGACCGGGAAGCACGGCCCGCTTGGCCCTAATGAATTCGCTGCAATCGGCGTCGTTCTTCCCACCTTCACGGATCCGGAGGATGCTCAGGAATGTCTCAAGGCGGATCCCGAGCCGGGCTTCTTTGAAGCCCGTTGGAAGGGTCTGGGAGGGGACCGGTGGGATGCGGTTATGAATAACTCAGACAGTGCGCTGAGCACCATTGGTGAAAGTGTTGGCGTGGTTCTGGATCTCTGTAGCCCCACCGCGCTGATAAACGAGGGCATCAAGTTGATTTTCAACTACGATGTGCTCGGCTCACTGGCTCAGCTTGTCGCCGGGGACTGGGGCACATTCGATTCTTGCGCGAAGGCATGGATAAAGCTCGGTGCGCTGTGTTCCGCAGTGGGCACTAACGTTGACCATGGTAACCGCAACCTGAGTGTCTCCTGGAACGGTCAAGCGGCGGACACGGCGTACGACTATTTCAACGAAATCGCCAGGAAGATCAAGGAAGCGCAGGAGATCTTCAAGAAGTTGCATGGGTGTTATGAGGAAGTCGCCCGTGAGATAAATGCGTTCATTAACGTGCTCAAGGCTGCGATGACGACGATTGGCGATATTGCGATCCAGGTCGCCCTGGAAGCGGCGGCTGGTGCAGCAGCGGCGGCGACTGGTGTTGGGCTCGTGCTCACCGTAGGAGCTGCGGCAATCATCGCGGCCCAGTGTGCAAGGGCGGCGAAAATCGTCGATGACACGCTGGATGCATTGAATATGCTCTACATCACGATCAACGGGGCGCGGTCATCGGGGCAGGCGGGTGTGGTGGCTGAGGTTGAGGCGATCAAGAAGTTTCCTGTACCGAAGAAGGAATACGACAATCAAGTCGTCTAAGTCAGCGTCGGCTCACGTTGCCCCGCCTTCTTCACGGCTGGAGAGCGTTTACTCTACGGTGCCAGGTGGTGCGCGGGGATGTGAGTGGACATTCGAGTAGGAAGTCGAAGGAGTTCAAGTGGCTGAGGAAAGCGGTTCGCAGCGGTACGTGGACGACTCCGAGTTCATGGAGTTCACCCAGAACGACCCAGTGGCAGCCAGGAGGATGCGGCTGACGCTGGAGAAGCTCGCGGAAGGAGGCGCTGGTGACACTGTCAAGGAGATGGCGCAGGAGGTGCTGACTGGGCGGATGGGCCTGCGAGAGGCGGTCGCGAATCCTACCTACGCCGAGGGGCTGATTTCCAGCATGCAGCCATTCAAGGAGAAGTGGGACGAGCTGTCCGACGACGAGCGCGCGGAGTTGGCAGCCGAAGGGGAACGGATGATTGCGGAGCAGGAGCGGGAGCTACGTGAGGAGCGCGCCCAGGGGCAGGCTAGCTCGCGTCGGGATGGAGGGCCCCGGCACACGGGCGGATGGTCCTTGTACTGACCCAGGGCTTCCACGAGGCACCGCCTGCCGTCATCTGATCGAGCTGTGCGACGGTCCCTGCGATCATGCAAGCGACAGTGCAGCAAGCGCTGTTGGCTAAGGAACGCCGCCGACGATGAGGATCCCTCGGCCCGTAGAGCGGCTGCGATGATTACCACCGTCGCGCTGGATCCGAGCAGGTTCTCGGCCTCGCTTAGGAGTGATTGAGCTTCTTCGATATGGCCACCGATCAGGTGACTGCCTGCGACCGTAACGAGCGAGGCCCCCGGGCTGTTTATCGAGATGCCTGACGTCTCAATCACGTTGCTCGGGGGCCTCGTTGGTCATCCATCCTGCCGCACTCGATCTGCCGCATGCACTCGTGGAGTGGGTCACCATGCTGATCGTCACCGGTGGCCGCGGCGGGTCTCGTCACGTTCGCCCGGCTGATCCACGACCCAGTCCCGAACGCGGCTTCCTCGACGCCCACGTGCTGGCTCGCCGCCACGCGGAGTAGCCCTCAGGGCCCGTGATCACCGCGTAACGTCGGGACGGTGGAAGCAGTAGACTGGCCCGCAGCCCGGGTCATCTGCCTGGACGCCGACCACCGCCTGCTCCTCCTGCACTGGCGGGATCCGAAGGAGGGGACGTGGCTGTGGGAGCCGCCTAGCGGCGGCATCGAGCCAGGCGAGACGCCGCTGACGGCAGCGCGGCGTGAACTGGCCGAGGAAACCGGCCTCGATCCGGTTGCGGTCGCCGACCCGTCGGTATTCGTCGAGCGCGATGTGCGTTGGAACGGCAGGCACTACAGAGGGAAGGAACACTTCTTCGTCGCTCGGTTCCCCGATGAGCGGCCGGCCTTGGCTCGGACCGGCCTACTCCCCGACGAGCAGGTGAACCTCGGCACGCACGTCTGGATCGCGCCGGATGATCTGAACACCCTGCGGGACCCCGTGGAGCCACCGGGACTGCTGACGGTGCTCGACTCCCTTCTGCCAGGCGGCCCATGGTGCAAGCACCCTTGAAGCGCGGGTAGGGCGGTCGGAGTATCTGACCATCGCTGCTACTTCGACTTGGCGACGAACGACCCGAGACCCGGCTCGGTGTAGATCAGCCCTTCCTCGCGGAGTGCACGGTGAACCTTCTGGCCGGTCGCTCCGGCAATGCCGAACTCCTGTTGGAGTTGCAGGACTGAAGGCACGCGCGTGCCCGGAGGGTAGGTGCCGTCTGCGATGCGCTGCCGCAGGACTGCGGCTACTTGGCGCCAGCGCGGCTCGTCAGGAGCGAATTCGATCACTTGACCACGCTAGGCATGCCATGCAGAGATAGGCGAGATGGGGCATACCTAGCGTGCTATAGCACGCTAGGTATAGGCTGCTGAGCGAGAAGAACCCCGAGGCGGGTGCGACCGCCCCGGGGCGTGGTCAAACGCTGGTTGAGGAGCGTCGACGTGTACAAGGCTATCTGCCTTGCCCACCTGTGGTGGAGGTTGTTGTTCGGACTGCCTGGGGGTGGGCCGGCGCATGCCGTGCTCGCGGCCGGTGCGGTGCCGGCGGTCGAGATGCGCATGGCGCGACTCGGAGGAGTGCGGTGGAGGCTGTTGCCCGGCCGGCGGACGCGGTCGGGTCGGGGCCTGGCGGAGGACTGGCTGGACGGTGACGCTTCCCGACTTGTCCGGCCGTACGTCGTGCGGGAGGAGAACGCTGACCGGCTGACGTCGTGTGAACGGTGCGGTCAGGGGGTGGCGTCGTGAGCGACCCGGGTGACCTGGGGTACCGGAGGCCGGATCCTGCCGCGCGGTTCTGCGCGTTCTGCGACAAGAGGGTGGTGACCCCGGTGAAGGTGGCTGAGGTGGACGGGGCGACCGGTCCGGGGCGGGTGGTGCTCGCGTGCAGACCG
>NZ_WMLF01000261.1 GCF_014156695.1 Streptomyces durbertensis
GGGCTATCCATCCGTGTCTCTCCAGCCCGACGACGGTAATCTCACCACCATGGCCCCCTCCACGTCCGGCAAGAAGGCACCCGCGAAGAAGAGCGCGGGCAGGAGCGCGCCGGCGAAGAAGGCCGCCACCCGCCGGCCCCCGGCGAAGAAGACGCCGCCGCCGCGCAACGGCCTCTACCGCATGCTGCGGGCGCTCTGGCTCGGCCTGGCACACGCCGTCGGCGCGGTGTTCCGCGGCATAGGGCGCGGAGCCAAGGGGCTCGACCCCGCCCACCGCAAGGACGGGGTGGCGCTGCTGCTGCTCGCGCTGGCGCTGGTCGTCGCCGCCGGTACCTGGTCCAACCTGCGCGGCCCGGTCGGCGACCTGATCACCATGCTGGTGACCGGCGCCTTCGGACGGCTCGACCTGCTGGTGCCGATACTGCTCACGGTCATGGCCGTGCGGTTCATAAGGCATCCGGAGAAGCCGGAGGCCAACGGCCGCATCGTCATCGGCCTGAGCACGCTGGTGCTCGGCGTGCTGGGACTTGTGCACATCGCCTGCGGCGCGCCGGGCCGTGGCGAGGGCCACGACGCGATGCGCGACGCGGGTGGACTGATCGGGTGGGCCGCGTCGAAGCCGCTGATCCTCACCGTCAGCGAGGTGCTGGCGGTGCCGCTGCTGGTGCTGCTCACACTGTTCGGCGTCCTGGTCGTCACCGCGACACCCGTGGTCGCGATCCCGCAGCGCCTGAGGCAGCTCGGCGTGCGGCTGGGAGTGGTCGCCGACGACGGCCGGACCCGCCGGACCGCCGGCGACGAGCCGGACGACGACCACGAGGCGCCGCCGACCCGCCGACGGGCCGACTTCCGCAAGCAGGTCGACCCGGTGCACGCCGAGAAGCGGGCCCTGGACCGCCGCCGCACCCGGCGCGCCGCCCCGCAGCCCTCGGACGCCGGCCCCGACGACTCCGTGGGCGCCGTCGACCTGGCCGCGGGGGCCGCGACCGACCTGGACCTGGACGGCGCCGTGCTGCACGGAGTGCAGCCCTCACCGCTCATCGCCGAACTCAGCGGCGGGGCCGGCCGCCGCCGCTCCGCCACCCGGCCGCCGCGGACGGAAGCCCCCGCCGCGGAGCCCGAGGAGAGCGCGAGCGGCGTCCCCGACCTCACCAAACCGGCGGCCGAACCGGCGGAGGGCCTGCCGGCGCGCGCCGAGCAGCTGCAACTCGCCGGGGACATCACCTACGCGCTGCCCTCACTCGACCTGCTGGAGCGCGGTGGCCCCGGCCGCACCCGCAGCCCCGCGAACGACGCTGTCGTCGCCTCGCTGAGCACCGTGTTCACCGAGTTCAAGGTGGACGCGGCCGTCACCGGCTTCACCCGGGGCCCGACCGTCACCCGGTACGAGGTGGAGCTGGGCCCGGCGGTCAAGGTCGAGAAGATCACCGCGCTGACGAAGAACATCGCCTACGCGGTCGCCAGCCCCGACGTGCGGATCATCTCGCCCATCCCGGGCAAGTCGGCGGTGGGCATCGAGATCCCCAACAGCGACCGGGAGATGGTCAACTGCGGCGACGTGCTGCGCTCCACCGAAGCCGTCGGGGACGAGCACCCCATGGTGGTCGCGCTGGGCAAGGACGTCGAGGGCGGCTACGTCACCTCGAACCTCGCGAAGATGCCGCACATCCTGGTCGCCGGCGCCACCGGCTCCGGCAAGTCCTCCTGCATCAACTGCCTGATCACCTCGATCATGATGCGGGCCACCCCCGAGGACGTGCGGATGGTCCTCGTCGACCCCAAGCGGGTCGAGCTCACCGCCTACGAGGGCATCCCGCACCTGATCACCCCGATCATCACCAACCCCAAGCGGGCCGCGGAGGCCCTCCAGTGGGTGGTGCGCGAGATGGACCTGCGCTACGACGACCTGGCCGCCTACGGATACCGGCACATCGACGACTTCAACGCCGCCGTCCGCGCCGGCAAGGTCACCCCGCCGGCCGGCAGCGAGCGGGAGCTGGCGCCCTACCCCTACCTGCTGGTCATCGTCGACGAGCTGGCCGACCTGATGATGGTGGCCCCCCGCGACGTGGAGGACGCCATCGTCCGCATCACCCAGTTGGCCCGCGCGGCCGGCATCCACCTCGTGCTGGCCACCCAGCGGCCCTCGGTGGACGTGGTGACCGGCCTCATCAAGGCGAACGTGCCGTCCCGGCTCGCCTTCGCGACGTCCTCGCTCGCCGACAGCCGGGTCATCCTCGACCAGCCGGGTGCCGAGAAGCTGATCGGCAAGGGCGACGGGCTGTACCTCCCGATGGGCGCCAACAAGCCCGTCCGCATGCAGGGCGCCTTTGTCACCGAGGACGAGATCCGGGCCGTGGTCGCGCACTGCAAGGAGCAGATGGCGCCCGACTTCCGGGACGACGTCACCGTCGGCCAGGGCCGCAAGAAGGAGATCGACGAGGACATCGGCGACGACCTCGACCTGCTGTGCCAGGCGGCCGAGCTGGTCGTCAGCACGCAGTTCGGCTCCACCTCGATGCTGCAGCGCAAGCTGCGCGTCGGCTTCGCCAAGGCCGGCCGGCTGATGGACCTGATGGAGTCGCGGGGGATCGTCGGCCCGAGCGAGGGCTCCAAGGCGCGGGACGTGCTCATCAAGGCCGACGACCTCGACGAGGTGCTGGCCACGATCCGCGGCGGGGCCTAGGCGCCGTCCGGCGGGCCCGTCCGTCCGGCGGCGACGGCGCGCGCGGGTTGTGAAGATCTTCGAGTCCGAGTCGTGACGATCCTCGGGGCAACCGTTTCCCGCGGGCATACGTCACGTTACTTGGGACAGGTGTAGACGTACCGACCCCGAGGATCCACCAGCCCGCCACCGGGGCGTCGGACAATCCCGATGGCGGACAGACACCCACCGCCCGCTTGCCCGAATCTCCCCCCGCCCCTCTAGACTGAATCTTCAGCAGGTGGCTACACGCTCGAAAGGCGCTCCCGTGTCCATCGGCAACTCCCCCGAAGATGGCCGGCCTTCGGTCGGTCGAGCCCTCAAGCTGGCCCGGATCGACACCGGGCTGACCGTCGACCAGGTCAGCTCCGCCACCCGGGTGCGTGTGCCGATCGTGCAGGCGATCGAGCAGGACGACTTCTCCCGTTGCGGCGGCGACGTGTACGCGCGAGGACATGTGCGCGCGCTCGCCCGCGCCGTCGGGCTGGACGCCGACTCCCTGGTGGCGCAGTACGACGCCGATCACGGCGGCCGTCCGGAACCGACGTCCGCCGCGCCGCTCTTCGAGGCGGAACGGATCAGGCCCGAGGCCCGCCGCCCCAACTGGACCGCCGCGATGGTCGCGGCCATCGTCGCCGTGATCGGCTTTGTCGGCTTCACCCTGTTCGGAGGCGGCGGCGACACCCGTACGACGGCCGACTCCGGGCCGACCGCCGAGGCCAGCCCGGACGCGGAGAAGGACACCAGGGGCGAGAAGACCGAACCCGAACGCACCAAGAAGCCCAAGCCCGACCCCTCCGACAGCGCCATCGCCGCCGCGCCCGCCAACCGGGTGACGGTCAGGCTCGTGGCGACCGGCGGCAGCAGCTGGATCTCCGCCGAGGACCACACGGGCCGGCTGATGCACGAGGGTGTGCTCAACGACGGGGACTCCAGGACCTTCACCGACAAGGAGGAGATCTCCCTGGTGCTGGGCAACGGCGGCGCGGTGGAGCTGTACGTCAACGGCAAGAAGGTCGACCGCGGCAGCGCCATCGGCCAGGTCGAGCGGCTCAGCTACACCAAGGGCGACCCGGAACAGGGCTGATCCGTCAGACAGGGCGCGGTGCGCTGGTGGGTGCGGACCGAGCGGTGAGCTGGACGAAGTAGTCTTGAGCCCATGCCCGAACGCCGTACCGTCGCCCTTGTCACCCTTGGCTGTGCCCGTAACGAGGTCGACTCGGAGGAGCTGGCGGGCCGTCTCGCGGCCGACGGCTGGGACCTCGTCCAGGACGCCGCCGAGGCGGACGTCGCCGTCGTCAACACCTGCGGCTTCGTCGAGGCCGCCAAGAAGGACTCGGTCGACGCCCTCCTGGAGGCCAACGACCTGAAGGACCACGGCCGCACGCAGGCCGTCGTCGCCGTCGGCTGCATGGCCGAGCGCTACGGCAGGGAACTCGCCGACGCGCTGCCGGAGGCCGACGGCGTTCTCGGCTTCGACGACTACGCGAACATCTCCGACCGCCTCCAGACCATCCTCGCCGGCGGTGTGCATGCCTCGCACACCCCGCGCGACCGCCGCAAGCTCCTGCCGATCAGCCCCGCCGAGCGGCAGGCCGAGGGCCACGGCGTGGCCCTGCCCGGGCACGGGGACGCCGCGACGGAGACCGCCGCGTTCGGCATCCCGGAACCCGAGGGGCCGGAATCCGAGGGCCTGGCCGCCGGAGCGCCGGCCGACCTGCCGGCCGGGGTGGCGCCGGCCTCCGGGCCCCGGCCGCCGCTGCGGGTCCGGCTGGGCCGCAGCCCGGTCGCCTCGGTGAAGCTCGCGTCCGGCTGCGACCGCCGGTGCAGCTTCTGCGCCATCCCCACCTTCCGCGGGTCCTTCATCTCCCGCCGGCCCTCGGACGTGCTCAACGAGACCCGGTGGCTGGCCGAGCAGGGAGTCAAGGAGATCATGCTGGTCTCCGAGAACAACACCAGCTACGGCAAGGACCTGGGGGACATCCGTCTGCTGGAGTCGCTGCTGCCCGAGCTGGCCGCCGTCGACGGCCTGGAGCGGATCCGCGTCAGCTACCTCCAGCCGGCCGAGATGCGTCCCGGCCTGATCGACGTGCTGACCGGCACCGACAAGGTGGCCCCCTACTTCGACCTTTCCTTCCAGCACTCGGCGCCCGACGTGCTGCGCGCGATGCGGCGCTTCGGCGACACCGACCGCTTCCTGGGCCTGCTGGAGACCATCCGGACCAAGGCGCCGCACGCCGGCGTCCGGTCCAACTTCATCGTCGGCTTCCCCGGCGAGACGGAGACCGACCTCGCCGAGCTGGAGCGCTTCCTGACCGAGGCCCGGCTGGACGCCATCGGCGTCTTCGGCTACTCCGACGAGGAGGGCACCGAGGCCGTCACCTACCAGGACAAGCACCCCGAGGACGTCGTCGCCGAGCGGCTGGCGCGGGTCTCCCTGCTCGCCGAGGAGCTGACCGCGCAGCGCGCCGAGGAACGGGTGGGGGAGTCGCTGAGGGTGCTGGTGGAGTCCGTCGACACCGAGGACGGTGTGCTCGGCCGCGCCGCGCACCAGGCCCCCGAGACGGACGGCCTCGTGCGGCTGACCGCCTCCGACTCCCACGGGCTGGCGCCCGGACGTATGGTCGAAGCCAAGGCGGTGGCGTCGGAGGGCGTCGACCTCGTCGCCGAGCCTTTGGCCCACGAGGAGGCGGGAACATGACGGGCGTCCCGGCTTCGGCTGCGGGAAGCGGGTCCGTGGCACGGACGAAGCGTTCCGCTCCGACGCAGGTGAGCCTGTGGAACATCGCCAACATCCTCACCATGCTCCGGCTCCTGCTGGTGCCGGCGTTTGTGGCGCTGATGCTGGCTCAGGGCGGCCACGACCCGGCCTGGCGCTCGCTCGCCTGGGCCGCGTTCTCCGTCGCCATGATCACCGACCTGTTCGACGGCGAACTGGCCCGGCGCCGGAACCTCGTCACCGACTTCGGCAAGATCGCGGACCCCATCGCCGACAAGGCCATCATGGGCGCCGCCCTGATCTGCCTCTCCGCGCTCGGCGACCTGTCCTGGTGGGTGACCGGGGTGATCCTCGCCCGCGAACTGGGTATCACCCTGATGCGTTTCTGGGTGATCCGGCACGGAGTGATCCCGGCCAGCCGGGGCGGCAAGATGAAGACCCTCGCCCAGGGCATCGCGGTCGGCATGTACATCCTCGCGCTGACCGGGCCGCTGGCCACGCTGCGCTGGTGGGTGATGGCCGTGGCGGTCGCGCTGACCGTCGGCACCGCGCTGGACTACGTCCGGCAGGCCGTCGTACTGCGCCGCGCCGGACTGGCCGCCGCAGAACCGGGCAGGAGTGGATCAACACCGACCGAGACGGCCGACGGCGGAGCCGCCGACGCCGACGAAGCCGACGAGCGGGCGGTGAGAGAGGAGCGGGCGCATGGCTGACGAGGCGGCGGCACAGGCGGTGGACCTCCTGACGCGCAGGGGGCAGACCGTCGCGGCCGCGGAGTCGCTGACCGGCGGCCTGGTGGCCGCCGAACTGACCGACGCCCCCGGCGCCTCCCGCGTCTTCCGCGGCTCGGTCACGGCCTACGCCACCGACCTCAAGGCCAGCGTGCTCGGGGTGGACCAGGACCTGCTGGACGAGCGCGGCGCGGTCGACGCCGAGGTGGCCCGCCAGATGGCCGCCGGGGTCCGCGAGGCCCTGGACTCCGACTGGGGGGTGGCCACCACCGGCGTCGCGGGCCCGGAGCGCCAGGACGGCCAGCCGGTCGGGACCGTCTTCGTGGCCGTCGCCGGGCCCCACGGGCGGCCGCCGGTGGCCGAGCGGCTGTCGCTCGACGGCGACCGCGTCGAGATTCGCCGGAAGAGTGTTCGAGCCGTTCTGCAGCTCCTCCACGGGGAACTCGTGGAGAACGCGGGCCGAAGCATACGGAACACAGTGGGGGGACTTGATGTTTGCAGCCCTGAGTGAACACAACAGCGTGCCCGGCGCCGTAACGGTTGTAGGCGGTACGGTGGGGCATGAAGGATCCAGGAACGCGGTCCGAGGAGGGAGCCACCGATGATTCTGCTCCGTCGCCTGTTGGGTGACGTGCTGCGTCGGCAGCGCCAGCGTCAGGGCCGCACCCTGCGCGAAGTCTCCGCATCCGCACGCGTCTCCCTCGGCTACCTGTCCGAGGTCGAGCGAGGGCAGAAGGAGGCTTCCTCCGAGCTGCTGTCGTCGATCTGTGACGCGCTGGACATCCGGATGTCCGAGCTGATGCGAGAGGTCAGCGATGAGCTGGCACTCGCCGAGCTGGCGCAGTCCGCGGCGCGTGACGCCGTACCTGCGCCGATGCGGCCCATGCTCAACCCTGTGTCTGTGACCTCGGTCACAGGTCGCCCGGGGGAGCGGGTGACGATCAAGCGGCCTGCCGAGGCCGTGGACGTCGTCGCCGCCTGACGCGTCACACCAACCAGTACACCGAGGTGCCGGGGCCCGTGCCCCGGCACCTCGTCTCTGTTCCGGGCATCACGGCGTTTCCGGTGACTCGCGCCGGGCCCGGTGAGTCACGCTCGCGTGCCCGGCGCGGGCGGCCCAGCATGGTGCCATGCGCGCTCCCACCGTGCGGCGGCCCCGCACGGCCCGTGGCCGGTCCTCCGCCAGGCGGGTCGTCCCGCCGCTCCTCGCGGCCGGGGCGCTCGCCCTGTGGTGGACGGCGACCGGCCCCCACCCGGAGGGGCACACCGGCGCCCTGGTGCTGCTCGGCCTCTGGGGACTCGGGCTGGTGCCCCTGCAC
>NZ_WMLF01000262.1 GCF_014156695.1 Streptomyces durbertensis
GCCCCCGTCCCGGCCCTCCTCGTCGGCGGTGCCGTCGACACCGGCCTGGGCGAGGTGCACGGCGGCCCCGCCGACCCGTACGAACACCACGTCCGCCAGCACGGTCATCTCGTCGTCCCCCGGTCCGCCGCGTACGAAGCGCAACGCGACGCTGCCGTCGCCGAGCTCGGGCAGCGGCAGGTCCTCGGCCGTGTAGGACACGTCCGCCCGGTCCTCCTCCGGCCCCTCGGCGATCTTGAAGACCCCGCAGCCGGCCGCCGCCTTCCGGAACTGGTCCAGCGCCCGCCCGGCCTCGCCGGCCGAGCGGTAGCCGACGGTGCGCGTGGTCACGAACGGGCCGGCCTCGGTGCGTGCGAAGCGGCCGTCGGCCCGCGCCTTCGCGGGCGGGTCGAACAGCGCGCGGCACGGCTGCTCGTCGGGGCTCGGCACACCGATGCCGCGCTCCTCGGCCGCGCGCTTGCTGTCCGCCGCCCAGCCCGTGGGCAGGTCGTTCAGGTCGAGCAGCGCGAGTTTGAGCCGGTCCTCGGCGAGCAGGCCGCTACGGGCCGGCGAGTCGACGGCGTGCCGCGGCTCCGTCCCGGCGGTCGGCGGGCCGACCCGGGTCCCGCACGCCGTGGCCGTCAGGCCGAGGACGCCGAGGGCGAGGACGGTGGCGAGGAGCGCGGACCGCGGGGTGGTGTCCATGCGTCCATGGCGCCACCGGGGGCGGCCGACGGCGACCGCCACTCGGCCGCTCGGGTGAACGCGGGGGCCGATACCGCAGGTCGCGTCACCGCGGGCTGACCGGCGGTGACCGACCGTCGGCGGGGCTCGGGCCGCGGCGGAGATCGGGCCGCGGGCGGGGCCCGGGCCGTCGGCGGGTTCCGCGGGCCGTCCGCCTACTCCACGGGTTCGGCGGGCGGGCCGACGCGCTCCACCAGCACCCGGTCGATGCGCCGGCGGCGGCCGGCGGTGCTCTCCGCGGTGAGGCGGAGCTCCACCGTGAGCCGGTCGTCGCGGGAGCCGTCCGGTCGCTCGGTCAGCGGGACCACCACCGACGCCCCGGCGATCGGCACCCTGCCCAGGTGCTTGGCGAGCAGCCCGCCGACGGTCTCGACGTCCTCGTCGTCGTAGTCGTCGAGGCCGTAGAGCTCGCCGAGGTCGCCGAGGTCGAGGCGGGCGGTGACGCGGTAGCGGTCCTCGTCGAGCTGCTCCACGGGCGGCAGCTCGCGGTCGTACTCGTCGGTGATCTCGCCGACGATCTCCTCCAGGATGTCCTCGATGGTGACGATGCCGGCCGTGCCGCCGTACTCGTCGACGGCCACCGCCACGTGGATGTGGTCGCGCTGCATCTCCCGCAGCAGGGCCCCGGCGTTCTTGGTGTCGGGGACGAAGGTGGCCGAGCGCATCGCGGACGTCACCGGCTCGCTCTCCGCCTCCCTGTTGACGTGGACCCTGCGGGCCAGGTCCTTGAGGTAGACGACGCCCACGACGTCGTCCTCGTTCTCGCCGGTCACCGGGATGCGGGAGAACCCGGAGCGCAGCGCCAGGGTGAGGGCCTGGCGGACCGTGCGGTGCCGCTCGATGGTGACGACGTCCGTACGGGGCACCATCACCTCCCGTACGAGCGTGTCGCCCAGCTCGAAGACCGAGTGCACCATGCGGCGCTCCTCGTCCTCGATGAGGGACTGCGACTCGGCCATGTCCACCATCGCGCGCAGGTCCCGCTCGGAGGCGAACGGCCCCCTGGCGAAGCCGCGCCCGGGAGTGAGGGCGTTGCCGAGCAGGATGAGCAGCTGGGGCAGCGGGCCGAGCACCCGGGCGAGCGGCACCAGTACCGCCGCGGCGGCCCTGGCCGTGCCCTCGGAGTGCTGGATGCCGATCGTGCGCGGGGAGACGCCGACCGCGACGAAGGACACCAGCACCATCACGGCCACCGCGACCACCAGCGCCTGCCACGGCTCGTCGAACGCCTGCAGGCAGGCGTAGGTGACAAGCACGCCGGCCGCCATCTCGGCGGCGATCCGCAGCAGCAGCGCCAGGTTGAGGTAGCGGACCGGGTCGGCGGCCACCACCGCGAACCTGTCGGCGCCGGGGCCGGGGGCCGCCTCCTCGGTGCGGAAGCTGGTGGCCCGGGCGAGCCCGGCCTCCGCGCACGCCGCCAGCCAGGCCACCACGGTCAACAGCAGCGCGAAGGCCAGCAGCTGCGCCGTCATGTCGTGGTCGGGGCCGGGGAGGGGCCGGTGAGCCCGCGCTCGGCGCGCCAGCCGTCCACGATCTCCTTCTGGAGACCGAACATCTCCTTGCGCTCGGCCACCTCCTCGTGGTCGTAGCCGAGGAGGTGGAGGACGCCGTGCACGGTGAGCAGCTGCAGTTCCTCGTCCATGCTGTGCGCGGTGGGCGCCTGCTCGCCCTGCCTCTTCGCGACCTCCGGGCACAGCACGATGTCACCGAGCAGGCCGGGCGGCGGCTCCTCGTCGTCCTTCGCGGGGGGCCGCAGCTCGTCCATCGGGAACGACATGACGTCGGTGGGACCCGGCAGGTCCATCCACTGGAGGTGCAGCTGCTCCATGGCGGCGGCGTCGACGACGATCACGGAGAGTTCGGAGAGCGGGTGGATGCGCATCCTGGTGAGGGCGTAGCGCGCGATGTCCAGGATGGCCTGCTCGTCCACTTCCTGGCCGGACTCGTTGTTGACGTCGATCGACATGGTGCGCGTTGGTTACTTTCCGTTGCGTTCGGTGCGGCCGTGCGGCCGGCGGTCGCCGCGGCCGTCCTCGTGGCCGTTGACGCCGTTCCGCACGTCGTAGCGCTCGTAGGCGTCGACGATGCGGCCGACCAGCTTGTGCCGGACGACGTCGGTGCTGTTCAGACGGGCGAAGTGCACGTCCTCGACCCCGTCCAGGATCTCCTGGACCTGCCGCAGGCCGCTGCGGGTGCCGCCCGGCAGGTCGACCTGGGTGACGTCACCGGTGATGACGATCTTGGACTCGAACCCCAGGCGGGTGAGGAACATCTTCATCTGCTCGGGGTTCGTGTTCTGCGCCTCGTCGAGGATGATGAACGCGTCGTTGAGCGTCCGGCCGCGCATGTACGCCAGCGGCGCGACCTCGATCGTGCCCGCGGCCATCAGCCGGGGGATCGAGTCGGGGTCGAGCATGTCGTGCAACGCGTCGTAGAGCGGGCGCAGGTAGGGGTCGATCTTCTCGTAGAGCGTGCCCGGGAGGAAGCCGAGCCGCTCCCCCGCCTCCACGGCCGGCCGCGTCAGGATGATGCGGTTGACCTGCTTGGACTGGAGCGCCTGCACGGCCTTGGCCATGGCGAGGTACGTCTTGCCGGTACCGGCGGGGCCGATACCGAAGACGACCGTGTGCTTGTCTATCGCGTCGACGTAGCGCTTCTGGTTGAGCGTCTTGGGCCGGATCGTGCGGCCGCGGCTGGACAGGATGTTCTGGGTGAGGACCTCGGCGGGCGTCTCCTGCTCGTCGCCCGGCGCCGCGCTCCTGAGCATCGCGATGGAACGCTCTACGGCGTCCTCCGTCATCGGCTGGCCGGTGCGGAGGACGAGCATCATCTCGTCGAAGAGCCGCTGCACCAGGGCGACCTCGGCCGAGTCGCCGACGGCGCTGATCTCGTTCCCCCGGACGTGGATGTCCGTCCCCGGGAACGCCTGCTCGATGATGCGCAGCAGGGAGTCGCCCGAACCGAGCACCGTGACCATCGGGTGCTTTGCCGGGACGGTGAAGCGGGCGCTTGCCTGGTCTGTGGATGTCTGCGTCATGGGCCGGCTCTGTGGCCTGCTGATCCCTCTCTTCAGCTGCTGTCGCCTGGTGTTACCAGAGTACGTCCTGGGCCGGACGACCCCGAGCGGTTTTCCACAGCGACCAGTGCGCGGTCATACGATCGGCCCGGACGGCTGCCGGAAGCCGACCGTGGGCACCGCGCGCCGCAGCGGCACCGGCCGCTCACCGCCCGACAGCAGCCGCCACAGGAAGCCGTAGCGGCACCGCTGGGCGTCCGCCACCGGGTCCTGGACCGGGCAGCCGTGCACCCGGCGGCACCAGTGCTCGATCTCCGCCCAGCCCGGCGCCGACAGCGAGCCGCCGAACTCCTGCACCGACAGGGCTGCGGTCAGCGAGGCGAACGCGAGCCGTTCGGCGAGCGGCCAGTCGGCCAGCGAGGCCAGCAGGAAGCCGGCCGTGAAGACGTCGCCCGCACCGGTCGGGTCCAGCGCCTCCACCCGCACACCCGGCACCTCGGCGAACTCGCCGGTCCGGCCGTCGGCCGCGCAGACGCCGTGCGGGCCCATCGTGACCACGGCCAGCGGCACGTGCGCGGTCAGGGCCCGGGCCGCCGCCCGGGGGTCGTCGGTGCCGGTGTACCGCATCGCCTCCTCCGCGTTCGGCAGGAAGGCCTCGCAGTCGGCCAGCTCCGCGAGGTCCGCCAGCCGCCAGCGCCCGGACTCGTCCCAGCCGACGTCGGCGAAGACCCTCGTGCCGCGGCCGGCGACCCGGCTCACCCACTCCTGCCGCCGCCCCGGCACCAGGGAGGCCACCGCGGCCCGCGACCGCGGCGGGTCGGCCGCCGCGGTGTCCTCGGGCGGGGCGTCGTGGCCGTGGGTGACCATCGTGCGTTCGCCGTCGTAGGCCATCGAGACGGTGACCGGGGAGTGCCAGCCGGGCACCCTGCGCGAGTGGGCGAGGTCGACGCCCTCCCCCTCCGCCAGCGCCTCCCAGCAGTAGGCGCCGTAGACGTCGTCGCCGAACGCGGCGGCCAGGCTGGTGCGCAGCCCGAGACGGGCCAGCGCCGTCGCCATGTTCGCGACCCCGCCCGGGCTGGAGCCCATGCCCCGGGCCCAGGTCTCGGTCCCCCGCCGGGGCGCCGAGTCCAGACCGGTGAAGACGATGTCGAGGAACACCGTCCCGGTCAGGTACACATCGCAGTCCGGATCCCCGGTGGCGCGGACCGCGGCGAGCGGATCGTACATGCCCCTCAGTGTGCCGGAAGCGGTAGCGTCCAGGGCATGCGACTTGCGATCCTCGGCGGCGGCGGCTTCCGTGTGCCGCTCGTGTACGCGGCGCTGGCCGACGGCGGCCCCTTCGCGGGGCTGATCCGGGAGGTCGCGCTCCACGACACCGACAGGCTGCGGCTGGAGGTGATCGGCGCGGTGCTGCGGTCGATGCCCTCGGGCCCCACGGTACGGGCCACCACCGATCTGGACGAGGCGCTGACCGGCGCGGACTTCGTGTTCTCCGCGATCCGGGTGGGCGGCACCGCCGGCCGGGTGGCCGACGAGCGGGTGCCGCTGCGCGAGGGCGTGCTCGGTCAGGAGACGGTGGGCGCCGGCGGCGTGCTCTACGCGCTCCGGACGCTGCCGGTGATGACGGAGATCGCCCGGCGGGTCCGCGCGGTCGCGCCGGACGCCCGCGTCGTCAACTTCACCAACCCCGCGGGCATGGTCACCGAGGCGATGTCCGCCGTGCTCGGCGACCGGGTCGTGGGTATCTGCGACTCGCCGGTCGGCCTGGTACGCCGGGCGGCGCGCGCCGCCGGCGTGGACGCGCGGTACGTGGATGCCGCCGACGCCACCGACGCCGCTGACGCCGTGGAGTACGAGTACCTGGGGCTGAACCACCTCGGCTGGCTGCGGTCGTTGCGGCTCGGCGACCGGGAGCTGCTGCCCGGGCTGCTGGCCTCTCCCGACGCGCTGGACTCCTTCGAGGAGGGCCGGCTCTTCGGACCCCGGCTGCTGGGCGCGCTCGGGCTGCTGCCCAACGAGTACCTGCACTACTACTACTTCCGCCGGGAGACGCTGGCGGCGGCCAGGGACGCCGAGCAGACCAGGGGCGAGTTCCTGCACCGCCAGCAGACGGAGTTCTACACCCGGGCGGCGGAACAGCCCGCGCGGGCCCACCGGTTCTGGCGGGAGGCCCGGCTGCGGCGTGAGGAGACCTACCTCGCCGAGGCGCGTTCCGCGGGCGGTGGCTGGCAGCGGGACGGCTGCGACCTCGACGGAGGCGGCTACGAGCGGGTCGCGCTGTCCCTGATGGCCGCGCTGAGCGGCGCGAGCGGGCGGCGGCGGCTCGTCCTGAACGTCCGCAACGGCGCCACGCTGCCCGCGCTCCCGGCGGACGCCGTGGTGGAGACCGTCTGCGAGGTGGACGGTGACGGGGTGCGTTCGGTGCCCTCGACGCCGCTCGACGGGGCGGAACTCGGTCTGGTGCTCCAGGTGAAGGCGGTGGAGCGGGCGACGATCGAGGCGGCGGCGACCGGCTCGCGGACCGCCGCGCTGCGAGCGCTGCTGCTGCATCCGCTGGTGGACTCGCCGGACGTGGCGGCCCGCGTGCTCGACGCCGCCGACCCGGCCGTCCTCCGGGGCGGCCCTGACTCCCCCGCCGTGCGCGGCAGCTGACCCGCCGCCAGGCGCGCGGTCGGGTGGTGTCGCCGGCGCGGCACCGGCGAGGTGTCACGGCCCGCGGCGGGACGTCACGGCCCGCGGCCGGGTCTCACGGCCTGCGGCGCGGCATCGGCACCCGCATGAGGTCGGCCGCCACGGTCAGTTCCCCCTCGAAGCCGGCCGCCCGGGCCTGCTCGGCGAAGACCGCGGGATCGCCGTACCGCTGCGAGAAGTGGGTGAGCACCAGGTGCCGCACCCCGGACTCCACCGCGACCTTCGCCGCCTGCCCCGCCGTGAGGTGTCCGTGCTCCTCGGCGAGCCGCACGTCCTCGTCCAGGAACGTCGACTCGATCACCAGCATGTCGCAGCCGTCGGCGAGCGCGTAGACGCCGTCGCACAGCCTGGTGTCCATGACGAAGGCGAAGCGCTGCCCGGGCCGGTGCTCGCTGACGTCCGCCAGGCGCACCCCGCGCAGCTCGCCCTCCTTCAGCAGCCGGCCCACGTCCGGGCCCTGGACGCCGTGTGCGGCCAGCCGGTCGGGCAGCATCCGACGGCTGTCCGGTTCCTGCAGCCGGTAGCCGAACGCCTCCACCGGGTGGGAGAGTCGGCGCGCGGTGAGAGTGAAGGCGTCGGGCCCGGGCAGCTCGCCGTCCTGGTGCACGGGCACCTCGCGCAGCGCGACGGTCTCCCGGTAGGCCGTGGCGTACCGCAGCCGGTGGAAGAAGCGGCCGCCGCTGGCCGGGTAGTAGGCGGTGACCGGGTGCGGCACCCGGTCGAGGTTGATCCGCTGGACCACTCCGGCGACGCCGAGCGAGTGGTCGCCGTGGAAGTGGGTGACGCAGATCCGGGTGAGATCGTGGGCGGCGACGCCGGCGCGCAGCATCTGCCGCTGCGTCCCCTCGCCGGGATCGAAGAGGATGCCCTCCCCGTCCCAGCGCAGCAGGTAGCCGTTGTGGTTCCGGTGCCGGGTGGGTACCTGGCTCGCGGTGCCGAGCACGATCAGTTCACGCATATGTCCACGTCGTTCGGGCGGTTCGGGGTGGTGGGCGGTGACCGGGC
>NZ_WMLF01000263.1 GCF_014156695.1 Streptomyces durbertensis
CTTCAGCGGCGCCACCCGCAAGGGCCGGTGGCGGCCCGGCGCGCAGACGACCGCGTTCGCCTGCTTCGGAGGCGTGGAGATCGACCTCTCCGAGGCGGTGTTCGAACAGCGCGAGACAGTGGTCAACGTGACGGCGATCTTCGGCGGCGTCGACGTCAAGGTCCCCGAGAACGTCACTCTGCGCGGCTCCGGCAGCGCGGTGCTCGGCGGCTTCGACGTCGAGGAGCAGACGGCGGAGGACCCCGACGCCCCGGTGGTGATCGTCCGCGGGCTCGCCGTGTTCGGCGGAGTGGACGCAAGTGGCAAGAGGGGCAAGCGGGTTCGCGATCTGCGCGCGCGTCGCGACTGAGCGCATACTCACGCGTACAGCGGGTAGAGGTCCGGGCATCGCCCTCTCGCGTGGACTCCCGGTGAACAGACCCGGCCCGCCCGGGTGACGGACCTCACGCGACCGGGCGATCTGGGCACCAGGCTGGAACAGACAGCTGACCTCGTCGCCGTTCGTCAGGGAGTAGACCGTGCTGCAATCGCCGCATCAGCACCTGCGAGCCACCGTCGCCCCGCAGCGCACCGCCGCGCGGCATCCGGACGACAGTCCGTGGCACTCCGAGGCGGTCTGCCGCCGCGACGAGGCGGGGTTGTTCTTCGCGCCGTCCAAGGAGCCCACGGCCGCGCGGCTCGCCAGGGAACAGGCGGCGAAACAGGTCTGCGCCCGCTGCCCCGTCCTCGTCGCCTGCCGGGAACACGCGCTCGCCCAGCCCGAGCCGTACGGCGTGTGGGGCGGGCTGACGGCCGCCGAGCGGCGTGTCGTACTGGCCCGCCGCAGGCGGCGTGAGGCGGCCGGCGCCGCCGAGCCGCGCATCGCCTGACGCCCGGCCGCCCGGGTGCTGCCTGACGCCGGGTCATCCGGGCGTTCGTGGGAAACGTCGTCCGGTCCTCTCCGGTGGCCGTCGGGACTCCGACCGCCACCGGAGAGGACCCGGGCTCACCTCGCCCGGTCGAAGTCGATCGCGCTGTAGGCACGCAGCTTCGCCAGCCGGTGCGTGGAGTCGATCTGCCGGATCGTGCCGGACTTCGAACGCATCACCAGCGACTGCGTGAACGCGGTCTCCGCGCGGTAGCGCACCCCGCGCAGCAGGTCGCCGTCGGTGATGCCCGTCGCGACGAAGAAGACGTTGTCGCCGCGCACCAGGTCGTCGGTGGTGAGCACCTGGTCGAGGTCGTGCCCGGCGTCCAGCGCCCGCTGCCGCTCCTCGTCGTCCTTCGGCCACAGCTTGCCCTGGATCGTGCCGCCCAGGCACTTGATCGCGCAGGCCGCGATGATGCCCTCCGGCGTGCCGCCGATGCCCAGCAGCAGGTCGACGCCCGTGCCCTCGCGCACCGCCATGATCGCGCCGGCCACGTCGCCGTCCGAGATGAACTTGATCCGGGCGCCCGCCTCGCGGACCTCCTTGACGATCGACTCGTGACGCGGCCGGTCCAGGATGACCACCGTCACGTCCTCCGGCGCGCAGCCCTTCGCCTTCGCGACCCGGCGGACGTTGACCGACGCCGGGGCGTTGATGTCGACGAACTCCGCCGCCTCCGGGCCGGTCGCCAGCTTGTCCATGTAGAACACCGCCGACGGGTCGAACATCGCGCCGCGCTCGGCCACCGCCAGCACGGAGACCGCGTTGGCCATGCCCTTGGCCGTCAGCGTGGTGCCGTCCACCGGGTCCACCGCCACGTCGCACTCCGCGCCGGTGCCGTCGCCCACCCGCTCGCCGTTGTAGAGCATCGGGGCCTCGTCCTTCTCGCCCTCCCCGATGACCACGACGCCGTTCATCGACACGGTGGAGACAAGCGTGCGCATCGCCTTCACGGCCGCGCCGTCGGCGCCGTTCTTGTCACCGCGGCCGACCCAGCGGCCCGAGGCCATCGCCCCGGCCTCGGTGACCCGTACGAGCTCCAGCGCGAGGTTGCGGTCCGGAGCTTCCGGACTCACCTCGAGCTGGGACGGAAGGTGATGGTTCTCGGACATCTGGACGCACCTTTCTGCGCGGCGGCTGGGAGCTGCGGCCGGACAGTCGAGGGTTGAGGAGCACCTACGACCTTATCCGCACATCGACAATGTGAGCAGACCGCCCCTCGGATGAGCGGGCCCAGGGCGGCCCGCGGAGCGCCCTCCGGCCTGCTCCCAGGCGGGCTTCCGGGGTGAGGCGGACCCCCGTCCGGGCGGGCGACGGGCATGGGGGAACATGGGGTACGTGGCGACGAAGCGTGGTTTGAAGACAGTGCGCGACATGGTGCTGTCGATGGCGGTCATCGGAGCGGGTGCGGCAGTCCTCTACCTCACCCTGCCCAACAACGAGTCGCAGGATCCGGTCCGCGAGATCGGCTACCAGCAGGAACTGGCCACCGCCGGCCGCGCCGCCCCCTACCCGCTTGTCGCCCCCGAGGGCCTCCCCGAGAAGTGGCGGGCCACCTCGGTCACCTACCGGGCGCAGAGCGACCACGGCGCCGTCTGGCACCTGGGCTTCATGGACCCGGGCAACCAGTACGTGGCGATCGAGCAGAGCGACGGCGACCGCAGGAAGTTCATCGGCAAGGTCACCCACCGGGCCGAGGAGACCGACCGCGTCGAGCGCGTCAACGGCCAGGAGTGGATCCGCTACGAGGGCCCGAAGTACAACGCGCTGGTCCTGAAGGACGGCGAGGCGCCGGGCGGCGGCGACGGCGGCGAGGGCAGCACGACGCTGGTCACCGGAACCGCGTCCTACGAGCGGCTGAAGGAGATGGCCGCCGCGCTCCAGCCGTACGCCCAGGCCGCCGCGGACCAGGGCTGAACTCCCGGGTCCTCGGGCCCGAACCGGGTGCGACCAACCGGGTGTGACGAGCTGAGCGGCGGCCGGGGCGGCCGCCGCTCAGCTCTGCCGGACGTGCGCTCAGACGGTGGTCACGGCCTCGTCGGCGCTCAGCCGCGGGCCGCGCGGGCGGAAGGCGTCCGGACCCGGGTGGCCGATGTTCACCACCAGCAGCGTCTTCCGGCGGCCGTCGCCGAAGAACTCCTTGTCGACGCCCTCGAAGTCCAGCCCGGTCATCGGGCCGGCGGCCAGCCCGGCCGCCCGCACGCCGAGGAGGAAGTAGCCGGCCTGCAGCGCGGCGTTGAACCGGCCGTTGCTCTCCCGCACCTCGGCGTCCGCGAACACGGTGTCCTTCAGGGCCGGCATCACCGGGAACAGCTCCGGCAGCCGCTCGTGGAACTCCAGGTCGACGGAGAGGATCGCCGTGATCGGCGCCGTCCGCGTCTTGGCCTTGTTGCCGTCCGCCAGGTGCTGCACCAGCCGCTCGCGGGCCTCCGGCGTGCGGACCAGGGTCACCCGCAGCGGGGACTGGTTGAACGCCGTCGGGGCGAGCTTGACCAGGTCGTAGACGGCCTTGATCTGCTCGTCGCTCACCGGGGCGTCGCTGAAGCTGTTGGCGGTGTGGGCCTCACGGAACAGCAGGTTCTGGGCGGTCTCGTCGAGCACGAATGCCATGGGGGTCAGCCTCTGTTTGACTCGAAGGGGTAGTTCAAATTCGTACTACCACCCTAAGTGCCCTGTCCGACGGCCGCCCACCGCGGCCCCCGTGATGATGCCCACAAGCCCCCGGGGACACACTCCGGCCGCGCCGCTACGACTCGGCGCCGGCCTCGCTCCCCGCCGGCGCCCCGCCGTCCTCCGGCTCCTCCGGCTCGGCGAGCGCGGCGTCCAGCCGGGCCCGCGCCCCGGCCAGGAAACCGCGGCAGATGCCCGCCAGCTCCTCACCGCGCTCCCACAGCGCCAGCGACTCCTCCAGCGTCGCGCCGCCCGCCTCCAGCCGGCGCACGACCTCGACCAGCTCGTCCCTCGCCTGCTCGTAGCCCATCGTGGAACCGGGCCCCGCCTGCTCTTCCTCTGCCATACGCACCACCCTAGATCCGGGGTCCGACGATCGGCGTCCCCGCCGACCGGCCGCGACCCGGCCGCCCTCTCGACCCGGCCGCCCTCCCGACCGGCCGCGCTCTCACCGATCGGCGTCGGCGCCGGTCACCGTCACCTCGAACTCGCCCTCCGCGACCCGGGCGCGCAGCCCCTCACCCGGCGCCACCTCGCCCGGATCCCGGACCACCGCGCCGTCCGTCCGCTGGAGCACCGCGTACCCGCGCCGCAGCGTCGCCGCCGGCGACAGCGCCAGCACCCGCGCGCGGGTGTGCTCCAGGTCCGCCGCCGCGCCGTCCAGCCGGTGCCCGAAGCAGCGCCGGGCCCTGCCCACCAGCTCGGTCACCTCGTCCGCGCGCTCCTCCACCAGCCGGTGCGGATACGCCATCGCCGGCCGGCTCATCCAGTCCGCCAAGCCGCGCTCCTGACCCTCCACGAACGACGTGACGCAGCGCAGCGCCCGGTCGCGCAGCTGCCCCACCCGCTCGAACTCCTCGCCCACGTCGGGCACCACGTCCTTCGCCGCGTGCGTCGGCGTCCGCGACCGCAGATCGGCGACCAGGTCGAGCAGCGGGGTGTCCGGCTCGTGCCCGATGGCGGAGACCACCGGCGTACGGCACGCGGACACCGCGCGGACCAGCTGCTCGTCCGAGAACGGCAGCAGGTCCTCCACGCTTCCGCCGCCGCGCGCCACGATGATGACGTCCACCTCCGGATCGGCGTCCAGGTCGCGGATCGCGCCGATCACCTGCGGCACCGCCTTCGGACCCTGGACCGCGACGTTCCGTATCGCGAAGCGGACCGCGGGCCAGCGGTGGCGCGCCGTCTCCAGCACGTCCCGCTCCGCCGCCGAGGCCCGGCCCGTCACCAGCCCGACGCGGTGCGGCAGGAACGGCAGCGGACGCTTGTGCCGCGCGTCGAACACCCCCTCCGCCGTCAGTGACTTCTTCAACTGCTCCAACTTCACCAGCAGTTCACCCACGCCGACCGGGCGGATCTCGGCGGCCCGCAGCGACAGCTCACCACGCTGCGCGTACCAGGACGGCTTCGCGTGCACCACCACCCGAGTGCCCTCCGAGACCACGTCCGCCACCTGGTCGAAGACCCGACGGAAGCACGTCACCGTCAGCGACACCTCGAACGACGGATCACGCAGCGTCAGGAACACCACGCCCGCGCCGGGACGGCGGCTGAGCTGCGCGATCTGCCCCTCCACCCACACCGCGCCGAGCCGGTCGATCCACCCGCCGATCAGCTTCGACACCTCGCCGACGGGGATCGGCGCCTCGGGCGACGTCTGGATAGCCATGTCGACGAGGCTAACGGCACCCACCGACACCCGGAGGCGGTACGCGGCCCCCGGGGCCCCGAGCGGCTTCCGCGCCGGCGCACGCGCTGGTCAGGCGCACGCCCGGCGTCCGACCGCACACGCCCCCGCCGGGCGGGCGCGTCGCACCTTACGATGGGCGCATGAGTGCTACGTCCGGCCCGTCGCCCGCAGCAGCCCCAGGAGACACCTCGCACGCCTCCGCCGCCGGCGGCTCCCGAGGCAGAGTCCTCCTCGCCGCCCCCCGCGGCTACTGCGCCGGCGTGGACCGCGCCGTCATCGCCGTCGAGCAGGCCCTCGAACAGTACGGAGCCCCGATCTACGTCCGCCACGAGATCGTCCACAACAAGTACGTCGTCCAGACCCTGGAGAAGAAGGGCGCCGTCTTCGTCGAGGAGACCGCCGAGGTCCCACCCGGCGAGATCGTCATCTTCTCCGCCCACGGCGTCGCGCCCGAGGTGCACCGGGAGGCCGAACGCGGCCGCCTCGCCACCATCGACGCCACCTGCCCGCTTGTCACCAAGGTCCACAAGGAAGCCGTCCGCTTCGCCCAGGACGACTACGACATCCTCCTCATCGGCCACGAGGGCCACGAGGAGGTCATCGGCACCAGCGGCGAGGCACCCGAGCACATCACCGTCGTCGACGGCCCCGGCGACGTCGACAAGGTCGAGGTCAAGGACCCGTCGAAGGTGGTGTGGCTCTCCCAGACCACCCTGTCGGTCGACGAGACGATGGAGACGGTCGGCGCGCTGAAGGAGAAGTTCCCCCAGCTCGTCTCCCCGCCCAGCGACGACATCTGCTACGCCACGCAGAACCGGCAGACGGCCATCAAGCAGGTCGCCGCCGACGCCGAGCTGGTACTCGTCGTCGGCTCCAAGAACTCCTCCAACTCCGTGCGCCTCGTCGAGACCGCCCTCGCCCACGGCGCCTCGGACGGCCACCTCGTCGACAACGCCGGCGAGATCGACGAGGCCTGGCTGGAAGGCGTCACCACCGTCGGCCTCTCCTCCGGCGCCTCCGTCCCGGACGTGCTGGTGGAGGGCGTGCTCGACTGGCTCGCCGAACGCGGCTTCGACGACGTGGAGGTCGTGCAGCCGGTCCAGGAGCACATCCAGTTCTCCCTGCCCAAGGAACTCCGCCGCGACCTGCGCGAAGAGGCCCGCCGCAAGCTCGCCGAACCCGCCGACGCCACCAGCTGACGCCTCCGGCCGCGTCAGCGGCCCCCGACACGGCAGGACCGGCGCGGACCTCATGGCCCGCGCCGGTCCTGTTCGATCGCGACACGGCCCGGTCGCACTCGCACCGCTACACCGCCACCAGAGTCCGGCACGTCGCGCCCATCCGGCGTCCCCGCGCACCTGGCCGCCCCGGCGCCGCACCCCGGCGCTGACAACCGTCTCGTCCCGTACTCACACACGGGCCCAGGCAGCCGCTCCGATCCCGCCGCGCCGCCGGGCCCGCCCGTCGGGGCTCCGACTCCCCATGCCGGACTCCGTCTCAGCCTCGCCGGGCGGCGGCCGAGCGGACCACGCGGCGTCGCCTCGCCGCCATCATGCTGCGTCGCACCACCGCGATCACGGCGGCCAGCGCCGTGCCCCCGTACAGCCACCCCGCGTTGACGGCGAGCATCGTCGCCAGCTCCACCAGCCAGCCGCCGAAGCCCTCACCCTCGCTGACCACCCCGAGGCCCGCCGCGAACGCGATCGGCGCCGCCACCGGCGCGGTCAACGCGTCCGCGACCCGCACCCACAGCCCGCACCCCGCGCCGACCAGCAGGAAGAACACTCCGTACGCCGTCGCCGACCCGCCCGCCAGCAGGCTGACGACCAGGCCCCACGCCACCATCAGCGCCCCCGCCAGCAGACCGCCGCCCAGCGCGGTGAGGCGCGGCCGGGGAAGACCGGAGAACGGCCCGCCACCCGCGCCCGCCCGTACCGTCGCGGACGCACCGGCGGGCCGCCCGGCCCGACGCCGGACGTCCGTCGCGCCGGTGAACCGGCCCGCCGCCGGCTCCTCCCCGGGCGGCGCCGCGACCGGTCCCCGGGGCGGCCGCCGCCGGGGCTGGCTGAGAGGCGTCCTACGTTGCTCCACCCGACCAACGTAGGACCCCGGCCCCCCGACACCCACCGGACACGCCCGGCA
>NZ_WMLF01000264.1 GCF_014156695.1 Streptomyces durbertensis
TCGCGCGGCCGGGCGCGTCGTGTGTGTCGGCGGGTGAAGCCCGCCGCCCCCGACACTACGTTGTGCGACGAATCGACCACTGTTTGTCCACAAGTCGGGCACTCGTACCGAGTCGGGCCGCGCAAGGCTGTTCGCCTGTAGCGGATGCCGTTCGCCGGGGAGCATGGAACAACCGCCTTCCAGGGTAGGAAATCCCTAGTGGGAACGGGGACGGACAGGCCGTACCGGGCGCGTTCGGGGCGCGAGTGGCGCAGCGTTCGCCCTGGGCGTACCGAATCCGGCCTTGTACGCCTGGCCTGCGGGAACATCGTCTCGCACCATCGGGTTGGAACTGTTGTCGTCCGTTCGGGGCAGCAGCGATCGGCCTTCTTCTCCGCGCGAGTGGGGAGATCCGGACGGGTGTCGGCAGTTGGAATGAGCGGTCCCCGCTCGCGGGACTAAGCTGCGGAAGGACAGAGAGGGGAGCGTCCCCTAGCTGACTGACCGCTCTGAGGAGCGATTAACGATGTTCGAGAGGTTCACCGACCGCGCGCGGCGGGTTGTCGTCCTGGCTCAGGAAGAAGCCCGGATGCTCAACCACAACTACATCGGCACCGAGCACATCCTCCTGGGCCTGATCCACGAGGGTGAGGGTGTCGCCGCTAAGGCACTGGAGAGCCTCGGGATCTCGCTTGAGGCTGTCCGCCAGCAGGTGGAGGAGATCATCGGCCAGGGCCAGCAGGCGCCCTCCGGCCACATCCCCTTCACCCCCCGTGCCAAGAAGGTGCTGGAGCTGTCGCTCCGCGAGGCCCTTCAGCTCGGCCACAACTACATCGGCACCGAGCACATCCTGCTGGGCCTGATCCGCGAGGGCGAAGGCGTCGCCGCGCAGGTCCTGGTGAAGCTCGGAGCCGATCTCAACCGGGTGCGGCAGCAGGTCATCCAGCTGCTCTCCGGCTACTCGGGCGGCAAGGAGACGGCCGCCGCCGGCGGTCCCGCCGAGGGCACGCCGTCCACCTCGCTGGTCCTCGACCAGTTCGGCCGGAACCTCACCCAGGCGGCCCGCGAGTCCAAGCTCGACCCGGTCATCGGGCGCGAGAAGGAGATCGAGCGGGTCATGCAGGTGCTGTCCCGCCGCACCAAGAACAACCCCGTGCTCATCGGTGAGCCCGGCGTCGGCAAGACCGCCGTCGTCGAGGGGCTGGCCCAGTCGATCGTCAAGGGCGAGGTGCCCGAGACGCTGAAGGACAAGCACCTCTACACCCTCGACCTCGGCGCCCTGGTCGCAGGCTCCCGCTACCGCGGTGACTTCGAGGAGCGCCTGAAGAAGGTCCTCAAGGAGATCCGCACCCGCGGCGACATCATCCTGTTCATCGACGAGCTGCACACCCTGGTCGGCGCCGGCGCCGCCGAGGGCGCGATCGACGCCGCCAGCATCCTCAAGCCGATGCTGGCCCGTGGTGAGCTGCAGACCATCGGTGCCACCACGCTCGACGAGTACCGCAAGTACCTGGAGAAGGACGCCGCGCTGGAGCGCCGCTTCCAGCCGATCCAGGTCGCCGAGCCGTCCCTGCCGCACACCATCGAGATCCTCAAGGGCCTGCGCGACCGCTACGAGGCCCACCACAGGGTCTCCATCACGGACGCCGCCCTCGTGGGCGCCGCGACGCTGGCCGACCGGTACATCTCGGACCGCTTCCTCCCGGACAAGGCGATCGACCTGATCGACGAGGCCGGCTCCCGGATGCGCATCCGCCGGATGACCGCGCCGCCGGACCTCCGCGAGTTCGACGAGAAGATCGCGAACGTGCGCCGCGAGAAGGAGTCCGCGATCGACGCGCAGGACTTCGAGAAGGCCGCCAGCCTCCGCGACGACGAGAAGCAGCTGCTGACGCAGAAGGCCAAGCGGGAGAAGGAGTGGAAGGCCGGCGACATGGACGTCGTCGCCGAGGTCGACGAGGAGCTGATCGCCGAGGTCCTCGCCGCGTCCACCGGCATCCCGGTCTTCAAGCTGACCGAGGAGGAGTCCTCGCGTCTGCTGCGCATGGAGGACGAGCTGCACAAGCGCGTCATCGGGCAGGAGGACGCCATCAAGGCGCTCTCCCAGGCCATCCGCCGCACGCGGGCCGGCCTGAAGGACCCGAAGCGTCCGGGCGGTTCGTTCATCTTCGCCGGCCCCTCCGGCGTCGGTAAGACCGAGCTGTCCAAGACGCTGGCGGAGTTCCTGTTCGGCGACGAGGACGCCCTGATCTCCCTTGACATGTCGGAGTTCAGCGAGAAGCACACCGTCTCCCGGCTGTTCGGCTCGCCTCCCGGCTACGTCGGCTACGAGGAGGGCGGCCAGCTCACCGAGAAGGTCCGTCGCAAGCCGTTCTCCGTCGTGCTGTTCGACGAGGTCGAGAAGGCCCACCCGGACATCTTCAACTCGCTGTTGCAGATCCTGGAGGACGGTCGTCTGACCGACTCCCAGGGCCGGGTCGTGGACTTCAAGAACACCGTCATCATCATGACGACGAACCTCGGCACGCGGGACATCTCCAAGGGCTTCAACCTCGGCTTCGCCGCGCAGAACGACGTCAAGGCCGGATACGACCGGATGAAGGCCAAGGTCAACGAGGAGCTCAAGCAGCACTTCCGGCCGGAGTTCCTCAACCGTGTCGACGACACCGTGGTGTTCCACCAGCTCACGCAGGAGGACATCATCCAGATCGTCGACCTGATGATCGCCCAGGTCGACGAGCGGCTGAAGGACCGCGACATGGGTCTGGAGCTGAGCACCGAGGCGAAGCAGCTGCTCGCCAAGCACGGCTACGACCCGGTCATGGGTGCCCGTCCGCTGCGCCGGACCATCCAGCGCGAGATCGAGGACACGCTGTCGGAGAAGATCCTCTTCGGCGAGCTGCGTCCCGGCCACATCGTGGTGGTGGAGACCGAGGGCGAGGGCGAGCAGGCCAAGTTCACCTTCCGCGGTGAGGAGAAGGCGGCCCTGCCGGACGTGCCGCCGATCGAGGCCGCCGGCGGCGGCCCCAACCTCAGCAAGGACAGCTGACGCCCCCAGGGCGAGACGCGACAGGGGACGGCCCCGGTACCGATCGGTACCGGGGCCGTCCCCTGTCGCGGTGCGGTGTGTCGCGGTGCGGTGCGCCCGGCTCAGTCCTTGGTGAGGACAAACGACGTCTCGGCGGTGCCCAGGTACGGCACCTTCACCTCCGCGAGATACGTGCCCGAGGCCAGTCGCGTGCCGGACGGGGTGCCGCAGGACGGCGCGCTCGGCGTCCGGTCCCACACGACGGTGTGGGTGCGCTTCTCACGCGCCTTCACCCGCAGCTGGGCCTCACCCGAGGGACAGTGGTCGGACGCCCACACGGTCCTGTCGGTGTCGTCGGTGTGGGAGATCGTGATCACGGTGCTCGCGCCGCGCAGGTCCAGACGGCAGTCCTTGCCGCTGGTGTTGTCCACGGTGAGCCGCAGCCGGGGCTTCTCGCCGGGGGAGTAGCTGTTCTTCACGCTCTCCAGGCCCAGCTTCGCCTGACCGGCCCGGCAGGCCGCCAGCCCCGCCACGTCGTCGCCGCCGGTGCCCCTGCCGTCGTCGGAGCCGCCCGCGCCGTTCCCGGAGCCGTCGCCCTCCTTGTCGCCGACGCCGTCGCCCGTCCCGTCGCCGTCCTTGTCGGCGCTCCCGCCGGAGCCGGCCGTGCCGCCGCCGTTGTCGGCCGGGTCGCCGTCGGAGCCCTCCGCGTCGCCGTCCTCGTCACGCCCGCCCGGGCGTTCGCTGACAACCGGCTCGGAACTCGTCGGTCCGGGCGTGATGGCGCTCGCCGCGCCGTCGCCCCGGTCGTCCTGGCCCGCGTTGCCCGCCTTGTTGCCCGAGCCGCCGCCACCGGAGGTGAACGCCCAGACGAGCAGCAGGAGCAGGACCGCGACCAGGGACGCCGCGACCGCCCTCCGTCGCCAGTAGATGGAGGAGGGAAGCGGACCGACCGGATTGCGCAATGATCCCACGCGGAAACCTTACGACTCCTCAGCCCCGGTGCGGCGACGTACCCGCCGCACATCGCTCCAACTTTTCAACCTTTTCGACTTTTCCCCTTGTCGTACCGCGATCCGCCACGCCGGAGACGGCTGCTCCGGCCCGCCGCCCGGAGGCCCCGCCGCCCGAAGACCCGCGCCAGGGCCGGGCCTTGCGCTGTTCGGCGGGCGCCTGGCCGGGCGAAGGTCGTTCTCCCACCCGGACGGCGGCGGTGTGGCCGCACCGCCGCCCCGAGCGGCCCCGGCGCCCGGGCGGAGCGGCGGTGTCCGAGCACGCGCCCGGGTCGACGGGAGAGTGCCCCCGGCCCCCGGGAGGCCGGCACGCGTGGCGGGGGCGGGGGTGCTTCCCGGCCGCTCCGGCGCGGAGCGTTCCACCCCCGCGCCGGAGCGTGCCAGGATCGAAGAGCCATGACTGCAACCTCCGAATGCCCCGCGACCGAGCAGTACGGCGCGACCGAACTGCACTCACCCGTCATCGAATGGTTCTCCGTCCACGCCAGAGACCTCCCGTGGCGCCGCCCCGAGGCCGGCGCCTGGGGTGTCATGGTCAGCGAGTTCATGCTCCAGCAGACCCCCGTGAACCGGGTACTGCCCGTCTACGAGCAGTGGATGGCACGCTGGCCCCGGCCCGCCGACCTCGCGGCCGAACCGCCCGGCGAGGCCGTCCGCGCCTGGGGCCGGCTCGGCTACCCGCGCCGCGCCCTCCGCCTCCACGGCGCCGCCGCCGCCATAGCGGAGCGGCACGGGGGCGACGTGCCGCGCGAGCACGCCCAGCTGCTGGCGCTGCCCGGCGTCGGCGAGTACACGGCGGCGGCGGTCGCCTCGTTCGCCTACCGGCAGCGGCACGCCGTGCTCGACACCAACGTCCGCCGCGTCTTCGCCCGGCTCTTCCGCGGCCAGGAGTACCCGCCGAACGCCACGACGGCGTCCGAGCGCAAGCTCGCCAGAGCCGTGTTGCCGGAGGAACCCGAGCAGGCGGCGAGCTGGGCGGCGGCCACCATGGAGCTGGGCGCGCTGGTCTGCACGGCGCGCACGCCGGCCTGCGGGGGCTGCCCGGTGGCCGACCGCTGCGCCTGGAAGCGCGCCGGTTCCCCGCCGCACGCCGGCCCGCCGCGCCGCACCCAGAGCTACGCCGGCACCGACCGCCAGGTGCGCGGCCGGCTGCTGGAGGTGCTGCGGGACACCACCGAGCCGGTGCCGCGCGAGCGTCTCGACGAGGTGTGGGACGAGCCGGTGCAGCGGGCCAGGGCCCTCGACGGCCTGGTCGCCGACGGACTCGTGGAACCGCTGGCCGGCGGCGTCTACCGGCTCCCGCAGGGCCGCCCGGTCGACAACTGAACCGCCCCGCCCCGGCTCCCCCGGGAGCCGGGGCCGCCCGGGCTCCCGGCCCGCTTCCCGCGCTGTTACACAACCGATGGGTGGTCGCGCGCTGCCCGTGCCCCGCCGGGCGGGGTGCCGCAACACCGTCTCCATAGCGTCTGCGACGAACCCACGTACGGGGGCCAGAAGCATCACAGGGGAGGCGAGTATGACGGCGACGACGGCTGCTACGGGCGGGGCGGACGTGCTGGACTTCGAGGAGTACGTCCGCACCAGGCAGGACGCGCTGCTGCGGAGCGCCCGCCGGCTCGTCGCCGACCCGATCGACGCCCAGGACCTGCTCCAGACCGCCCTCGCGCGCACCTGCGGCAAGTGGGACCGGATAGCGGACAAGTCGCTGGCCGACGCCTACCTGCGCCGTGTCATGATCAACACCCGTACGGAGTGGTGGCGGGCCCGCCGGCTGGAGGAGGTGCCCACCGACGTCCTGCCGGACGTCATGGGCGTCGACGACGGCATCGAGCGGTACGCGGACCGCGAGATGCTGGTCGAACTCCTCGGCCTGCTCGCCCCCAAGCAGCGCAGCGTGGTCATCCTCCGGCACTGGGAGCAGATGAGCACGGAGGAGACGGCGGCGGCCCTCGGCATGTCGCCCGGAACGGTGAAGAGTACGCTGCACCGGGCGCTGGCCCGGTTGCGCTCGGAGCTGATCGGCAGGGAGCGGGAGTGGCAGCAGAGGGAACCCGGCGAGGTGGCTTCGGTCGTCGCGGTGCCGCGGCCGCGGCGCGCGGCCGCCGACGCGGGTGCCGCGGTCGGCGGGGAGCGCGCCGCTTGACCGCCGCGCGGCCGTTCCCGCGGACGACGTCCCGCGGGTCGGGGCGCGCGCCCGGCCGCCGCTGGCCGACACTCGCGCTGTGCGGGATGCTGCTGCTGACCGTCGCCGGCTGCGCCGGAGCCGAAGGCGTCCGGGTCGAGCAGTCGGCGGCCGCCGACGCCGTGCCGGACTCCCGCGCCACACCGCTCCCGGCGGCCCCGGCCACGCCGGAACCGGCGAGCCCCGACGGGGAGGAGTCGTCGGCCGCCGACCCCGCGCCGAAGACGTCCAGCGGCGACGCCGCGGCAGGCAAACCGGACGCGAGCCGCCTCTACCGGCCCAGCGCCGCACCCGTCAGCCCGCCCGGCGCCCAGCGCGAGCTCGACGTGATCGCCCTGCTGAAGGCCGACCCGGCCGTCGACAAGCAGGTCAAGGAATACCTGTACCCCTGCGCGGGTACGGCCTGGCCCGTGGACGTCGCCTACGGCAGGCTCACCGGCATGGACGCCGCCGACGTCGTCGTCAACGTCTCCGCGTGCGCCGACGGCACCGGCGTGGGCAGCTACGTCTACCGGGAGACGCCCTCCGGCCAGTACGTGAACGTCTTCACCGAGGAGGAGGCGTCCGTGTACGCCGAGGTGGACCGGAACTCCCTCCGCGTCTACCAGGACATCTACCTCGGGGAGGACCCCATGTGCTGCCCGACCGGGCAGGACGTCGTCACCTACGTGTGGCGCGGCGGCAGGTTCGCCGAACTCGACCGCGTGTACAAGGACTATCCGAAGCCGTCGGCCTCCGGCCGTCGGGACGGGGAGGGCTGAGCCGAGCCGATGGCCGACACCCATGTGCTCTTCGTGGAGGACGACGACGTCATCAGGGAGGCCCTCCAGCTCACCCTGGAACGGGACGGCTTCCAGGTGACGGCCGTCCCCGACGGGCTCGCCGGACTGGAGGCGTTCCGCGCCGACCGGCCCGACATCGCCCTGCTGGACGTCATGGTGCCCGGCCTCGACGGCGTCAGCCTCTGCCGCCGCATCCGCGACGAGTCGACCGTCCCGGTGATCATGCTCTCCGCGCGGGCCGACTCCATCGACGTCGTACTCGGCCTCGAAGCCGGCGCCGACGACTACGTCACCAAGCCCTTCGACGGCGCCGTCCTCGTCGCCCGCATCCGCGCCGTCCTCCGCCGCTTCCAGCACAGCCGCACGGCGAACGACCCGACCGACGACCCGGCCCCCGACGCCGGCGAACCC
>NZ_WMLF01000265.1 GCF_014156695.1 Streptomyces durbertensis
CGACAACCGGCTGCTCGTCCCCGCCATGGCCCGCCACGACGCCGGGGTGCCGGGCGCCGCCGGGGAGGTGCGGGAGCTGGTCGGCTCCCGGCTGCGGCCGGTGTGGGAGCAGATGTGGCGCTGCGTGGCGCTGCTGCGCGAGCTGCCGCCGGGAGAGCGGGTCGCCGGCCGCTGGGAGAGCGACCGCTGGTCCTACACCGCGCACCGGGACCGGCTCCGCGCCGGGGAGCCGCCCCAACCGCGGCGCGACGACGCGGTCACCGCCGCCCGCAAACTCGCCGTCCGGGAGCGCGACCAGGCTCGGTTGGCCGCCCAGGAGGCGCTGGACGACCCGCTGGTCATGGCCGAACGGCGGCTCACGGGTGAGGCGTTCGTCGGCGTGGTCACGGCGGTGGAGCCGGCGTGGTCGGAGGGCCGCCGCCCGATGCCGCGCCCGCTGGTGACGCTGGAGACGGACGACGAACCGCTGCTGACGCCGGGCACGAAGGTGTACCGCGTCCTGCCGTCCGGCTCCACCCAGACGGGAGAACTGCTCACCGGGCGCGACGGTTCCACCGACCCGTCGGACGGCTCCGGCGGCGGTGAGCCCGTGGTCGTCCGGCTGCTCAACGGCATGGGCCGGAGCAAGGAGCCCGGCCCCGGCACGGTCCCCGAGGTGGGCGACCGGCTGTGCTGGACGTTGTTCGAGCACGCGCCGCGCGGCGGCCCGGCGCTCCCCGAGCCGGAGGACACACCCTGGACGCACGGCGGGCCGCCCGAGCCGGTGACCGCCGTTCCGGCGCCCCGCGCCCCGGCCGCGCCGCCGGCGCCCGCCGCCGCGCAGGTCGGCACCGCACGGCCCGGCGCCGCACGGCCCGGCGCCCCGCACTCCGACGCCCCGCACTCCGACAGCCCGCAGCCCGGCTTCGACCCGCTGCACACCACGCTGCCCGATCCGGCGACCCCGGAGGACCTGCTGTGAGCCCCCTCTCCCCCGCCGACACCCGGACCTCCACGCTCGCACCGGCCGATCCGGCCGTCGCCGACCCCGGGGCGGCGGCCGACGCCGCCACCGAGGCCATCCTGGCCTCGCTGCACGGTCCCGAGCGCGGCGTTGTCGTCAACTCCCCGCCCGGCGCCGGGAAGTCGACGCTGGTGGTGCGCGCGGCGCGGGAGCTGGCCGCCGCCGGCCGCCGGCTGATGGTCGTCGCCCAGACGAACGCCCAGGTGGACGACCTGGTGGACCGGCTGGCGGCGGCCGACCCCGCGCTGCCGATCGGCCGTCTGCACAGCACCGAGGCCCGCGCCCACGACCCGGCCGCGCCCGACCTGACCCGCCACCCCGCCGTGCGGATGTCCGCGAAGCCGGCGGACCTGCTCGGCATGGACGTGGTGGTGTCGACCGCCGCGAAATGGGCGCACGTCAAGGACGTCGAGCCGTGGGAGTACGCCATCGTCGACGAGGCGTACCAGATGCGTTCCGACGGCCTGCTGGCGGTGGCGCGGCTCTTCGAGCGCGCGCTGTTCGTCGGCGACCCGGGCCAGCTGGATCCGTTCAGCCAGGTCGGCACCGAGCAGTGGGCCGGGTTGTCCTACGACCCGTCGATGAGCGCGGTCGCGACGCTGCTCGCGCACAATCCGGAGCTGCCCCAGCACCGGCTCCCGGTCTCCTGGCGGCTGCCGGCGTCGGCGGCCCCGCTGGTGTCCCGGGCGTTCTACCCCGACAACCGGTTCCGCAGCGGGACGGAGCCCGGCGACCGCCGGCTCGCCTTCGGCGCGGCCTCCGACGGCTCCGCGACGGACCGGGCGCTGGACATCGCCGCCGAGGCCGGCTGGGCGCTGCTCGAACTGCCCGCCCGCCGCACACCGCGCACCGACCCGGAGGCCGTCGCGGCGGTCGCCGACGTGGTGCGGCGGCTGCTGGAGCGCGACGGCGAGACGCTCAGCGAGCGCTCGTCCGAGCCGGCGCCGCTGACCGCCGACCGGATCGCCGTCGGCACCGCCCACCGGGACCAGGCGGCGGCCGTCCGCGCGGCGCTGGCCGCGCTCGGCGTCGAGGGAGTCACCGCCGACACGGCGAACCGGCTGCAGGGGCGGGAGTTCGACGTGACGGTGGTGTTGCACCCGCTGTCGGGGCGGCCGGACGCCACCGCGTTCCATCTGGAGACGGGCCGGCTGTGCGTGCTCGCGTCCCGGCACCGGCACGCCTGCGTGGTGGTGTGCCGGGCGGGCGTCACGGAGCTGCTGGACGCGTACCCGGAGGTCGAGCCGGTCCGGCTCGGGGTGGACGTCCGCTTCCCGGACGGCTGGGAGGCCCACCAGGAGGTCCTGGCCACCCTCGCCGCCCACCGCGTCCGCCAGGACTGATCCCGACGGGCTGCCCCCGGCCGGCTGACCCGTCGGGCCCGGCCGTGGTCTGCCGGTCGCCGCCCGCAGGCGGGACAATGGAGGGAACGGTCGCTCCGACCCGCCACCACACGGAGGTGTCTCCATGCCAGAGCCGCATTCGGCTCCGGACCCACGCGGTGCCGCACCGCGCTTCCGCCGCCCGGCGCCGCTGACGTTCGAGCCCCCGGGCGAGTCGGCGGACCCCGAGCGCTTCTTCGACCTCGAGTCGATCACCGACCCCCGGGAGCTGCTGGCCAGGTCCACGCAGCTCGCTCTGGCGTTCCGCGCCGCCGCCGACCGGGCGGTGGAGTTCCAGGCGATGGCCGCCGCGCAGCTCGCCGACCCCGGCCGCTTCGACCGGCTGCCGGACGCGGCCATCGCCGAGCGCGCGGACTGGACGGAGGACTACGCCCGCAAGATGGTGGAGTTCGGCCGCGAGCTCATGCGGAGCCGTCCGGTGGACTGAGCGGGCCCTCGGCCCGGCACCCACTGACTCGTACCCGCTGACCACGGCATATCGATTTCCGGTTCCCCGGATCCGGGTGCTATCGTCTACGACGTCAGCAGGCGCCGCTAGCTCAGTTGGTTAGAGCAGCTGACTCTTAATCAGCGGGTCCGGGGTTCGAGTCCCTGGCGGCGTACTCCATCACCAGGTGATGCTGGGCCTTTCCGGGCGACCGGAAGGGCCCAGAGCTGTTTTCCGGCCCCGTTGTGCCGAGGTCGCCGAGGTCGCCCGGGTTGCCGCCGCCAGGCCGCGGCAACCTCCCGGGGCCCTCAGCGCGTGGCCAGGGCCACCGCGGCCGCGTAGCCCTCGTCGACCGGCACGTCCGCGAGCCGCCAGCCGTCCGGCCCGGCGGCGGGCGTCGGGCCGCTGCCGACGTAGTCCAGGTCGAGACTCCGGCCCAGCCCGGTGCCGATGCCCTTGAGGTAGGCCTCCTTGCGCGCCCAGGTCCGGGCGAAGGCGACCGGCCGTTCGGCGGTCGGCAGCCCGGCCAGTTCCTTCGCTTCCCTCGGGTGGAGACTGCCGGCGACCTCGTCGACCGTCCGGGCCCGGGGCAGCCGCTCGACGTCCGCGCCCACCGGCGTCGGGGCGAGGGCGATCAGCGCGAGGTCCCCGCTGTGCGAGAGGGAGAAGTGCGGTCCGCCGCCCCCGGCGAGCGCGGGCCGGCCGTGCGGCTCGTCGCAGCACGGGCACGGCTCGCGGACCAGTTCGATCTTTGTCGGCGGCACGTCCAGGCGGGCGCCGAGCAGCAGCCGCAGCGCCACGTGCGCGCCGGTGTAGAGCACCCGGTCGGCGTCGGCGCGGAACGCGTCCGCCCGCCGCCGCTCGGCGTCGCTGAGCAGGTCCGACACACGCGGCAGCTCGGCAGTGTGCCGGGTGGGCCGCACCAGCCACACCTCCGGCCCGTCCCCTGCGGACCGCGATGGCGGCGGGGGCTCCAGGAGCGACGTCAGCTCGCGGGGCGGCAGGAGCGGCGGTGGCGACGACACACCCGTCACCCTAACGGGCGACCTTCCGCCCCGACCGCAGCTTTCCGGCCACTCCCCGCCGGTATTCGGCCGCCCCGCTCAGTCCCGCGTCACCTGCACGTTCCAGTCGCCCGAGGCCGAACGGCCGAGCACGCTCACCCGCACCGCGCCGTCGTCCACCGCGATGCTCTCGCCCACGCCCAGCGGCGCGTCCGCCAGGGACGGCTGCACCGAGCTGCCCTCGCACGCGGAGCTGTCCGGATGACCGTCCAGGACCTCGATCGGGCCCTGCGCGGAGGCGGTGTCGCTGCGCACCCGGTAGACCAGGGCTCCGCTTGTGCACACACCGGCGTCGTTGCCGAGCGGTTCGCGGATCTCGACGGCCAGCGCCTCGGACGCGCCCGTGCGCACGACCACCATGCGGCTGCCCGCCCGGCCCCGGCCGCCTTCGGAGCGTTCCGCGGGCGCGGCGAGCGGCACGAGGGTGTGCAGGGTGGTGCCGGGCTGGGAGACGCAGTCGATCTGCCGGTCGTCGAGCCAGCCCAGCTTCCACTTGTGCCAGCCGAAGGGCTCGGGGGCGAGGCCGAACTGGCTGCCCATGAGGTCCCAGTCGCCGACGTGGGTGTCCCAGTCGCCCTTGCCGTCCTCGGGGCGGTTGTAGAGGTCGGGCAGGTCGAAGACGTGCCCGGTCTCGTGCGCGAGGACGTTGCGGTCGGCCGGGAACTTCTCGAACAGGGTGACCAGACGGCGGAGTTCGACGCCGTCGGCCCGTAGCGGCTGCTGGAGGTTGACGACCTTGGTGGCGTCGGAGTCCACGCCGGGGGCGCTCGGGTCGGCGACCAGGTAGACGACGTCGTAGCGGCTGAAGTCGACGTGCGGGTCGGTGACCGCCAGGGCGTCCCGCAGATAGTCCGCGCGGCTGCCGCTGCGCCAGTCCCGCGCTATGTCGTACGCCGTCGACTCCCGGGGCATCTCCAGCCAGCGCGGCACCGGGTGCGGTCGCAGGGTGAACCGGCCGTAGGAGGCGCGCTCGAAGAAGTCGCTGGTGGCCGGGAAGTAGTCGCGTACCAGCTCCTCCGGGGTGTGGGCGGGGGGCGAGTCGGGGAAGGAGAGGAACAGCATGACGGCGTCGACGGTGCCCTCGGGCTTCACGTAGGAGGCGTTCCAAGTGTCCAGCCCCAGGGAGTGATGGGCGTCGGTGCGTTCCAGCGCGCACGGGTCGCCCGTCGGCTGCTGCTGCAGCGGGCCGGCCATCGAGGCGGTGCCCGCCACCGCCGCGAGCGCCGTCAGGACGGACAACGATCTGCGCAGCCGGCCGGTTCGCGCGGCGGCTGTGCGGTCGGAGCGCTCGGTTCGCACCGGGACCTCCCGTGACGAGTGGGGACCCCCTCACCTTGTTCACCCACCGGCCGCTCCCGCCTGTTCGGCTACGCCGATCAGGTCCCCCCTGCCCCACGCCACACAGACGCACCAGACGACCCTGATCGTCACTCTCCGTGAAACTTCGGGATGGGCTCATCGAGGCCCCGCAGCCTCGCACTGGCGTCCGCCTCCGTCCCCTGCGGGTGTGTTAGGACACCCTCCGATGCTGGCTCCCGACCCTCAACAGCCCCTATGATCGGCAGACTTTCCAGCGACGAATCCCCTTTGGGAGCGATCGGTGAACGGAACGCGCCACAGCCCGTGCGAGGGCCCGTCAGCCACTGGAACCGGACAACTCTCGATCACGGAGAGTGACCTTCCGGCCTCGTTCATCGCCCAGGCCCCGAGCCGCGAACGGGAGGCCGACTTCCGGGCCGCCTTCCACCTCGCGGAGTTCGCGATGGCCGTGGTCTCCCGCAGCGGCCGGATCAACGCCGCCAACCGCGCGCTCGCCGCGCTCTTCGACACCTCCGCCCGCCAGCTCGCCGGCCTGCCCGTGACCGAACTGGCCGGCATCGGCCAGAGCGCCGGCACCCGCGAGGCCTGCCAGGCGGTGCTGCGCGGGGAGAGCGAACGCATGCGCTGCCGCCGTCGGCTGAAGCAGCCGGACGGCCAGCCGTTCTGGGCCGAGGTCACCCTCGTGCCGCTGCGCCGCGACGGCTCCGCCCTGCTCACCGTCACCGACGTCAGCGAGCGGCGCGACCTGCAGGAGCGGCTGCGCCACATGGAGATGCACGACCCGGTGACCCGGCTGCCGAACCGCGCGCTGTTCTTCGAACGCCTCCAGGCGGCGCTCACCGACAGCACAACCGGCCGCATCGGCCTGTGCTACCTGGACCTCGACGGCTTCAAGGCGATCAACGACACCTACGGCCACCGGGCCGGCGACGAACTCCTCGACGCCGTCGGGCAGCGCCTCACCCGGGTCGCCGCCGGCGGGCCGCGCGGCGGGCACCTGGTCGCCCGACTGGGCGGCGACGAGTTCGCCGTCCTGGTCGACGACTCCACCGGCCCCGATCGACTCACCGCCCTCGCCGAGGAGCTGCAACGCGTGCTGGAACGCTCCTTCCAGCTCGCCGGCCAGCGCATGGACGTCTCCGCCAGCATCGGCGTGGTGGAACGATCGTGCATCGGGACCTCCGCCACCGAGCTGATGCAGGCCGCCGACACGACCCTCTACTGGTCGAAGGCCGACGGGCGGGCCCGCTGGACGCTCTTCGACCCCGAACGCAACGCTCACCGCATGACCCGCCAGGCCCTCTCGAGCACCCTGCGCCGCGCCATCGACCGGGGCGAGTTCGCCCTGGAGTTCCAGCCGATCGTCGGACTCGCCGACGACTGCCTGCGCGGCGTCGAGGCCCTGGTCCGCTGGCGCCACCCCGAACTCGGCACCCTCGGCCCCGGCCAGTTCATCGGCCTCGCCGAGGAGAACGGCTCCATCGTCCAACTCGGCCGCTGGGTACTGGGCGAGGCGTGCCGCCAGGCCCGGCGCTGGCAGCTGGAGCACACCGGAAGCCCGCTCTACGTCTCCGTCAACGTGGCCGTCCGCCAGGTGTGGGACTCCGACCTCGTCGCCGACGTGGCGATGGCACTCAACGAGAGCGGCCTCCCGGCCGGCCTCCTCCAGCTCGAACTCACCGAGTCGGCGGTGATGGGCTCCGGCGGCCGCCCCCTCCAGTCGCTGCGCGCCCTGTCCGCCATGGGCGTGCGCATCGCCATCGACGACTTCGGCACCGGCTACTCCAACCTCGCCTACCTCAGCCGGCTTCCCGTGCGCGCGCTCAAACTCGACGGGACGTTCGTCAGCAACTTCCGGCTCGCCTCCCAGCGCAGCCGCGCCGACGAGACGATCGTGACCTCGCTCGTCGACCTCGCCCACAAGCTCGGCCTCACCGTCACCGCCGAGTGCGTCGAAGGACCCGCCCAGGCCGACCGGCTGCGCCGCATCGGCTGCGACACCGGCCAGGGGTGGCACTACTCCAAACCCGTCCCCGCCGAACGCATCTCCGAACTGCTCAGCGCGTGAACACCCTCGGCGCCGGGGGCCGGCCTCAACCGCCGGACCCGGCTCACAGCGGGTTCAGCGGTTGAAGAGGGTGCCGAGGGC
>NZ_WMLF01000266.1 GCF_014156695.1 Streptomyces durbertensis
GGACGCGACCGAGGACACGACCGGCGGGAGGCAAGCGGGCGGGCGGCATGCGGACGGGACGCGGGAAAGCGCGGGCCGGGGTACGGCGACGGCCCGACCGCTGGGGTCGGGCCGTCGTCCCGGGCGCCGCCGGTCGGTTCCGTGGGGGCACGGTCGCCGCCGGCGGTGCCGGTTACCGGGGGCCGTCGGGGGAGTCGGCGCCCGGTAGCTTCGTGGCGATCACAGCGGCCTGCACCCGGCGTTCGACGCCGAGCTTGGCGAGCAGCCGCGAGATGTTGTTCTTGACGGTCTTCTCGGACAGGTAGAGCCGCTGCCCGATCTGCCGGTTGGTCAAACCCTCCCCGATCAGGGCAAGGATCTCCTTCTCGCGCGGGGTGAGACCGGCGAGGGCGTCCTGCTCGGGTTCCGGTTCGGCGCGCTGGCCGCGCAGGCTGCTCATGAGCCGGGCGGTGGTGGCGGGGTCGAGCATCGACTGCCCCGAGGCGACCGTCCGCACCGCCGACACCAGGTCGGATCCCTTGATCTGCTTGAGCACGTAGCCGGAAGCTCCGGCGAGGATCGCGTCGAGCAGCGCGTCGTCGTCGTCGAAGGACGTGAGCATGAGGCAGGCCAGCTCCGGCATCCGGGAGCGCAGTTCGCGGCAGACGGAGATGCCGTCGCCGTCGGGCAGCCGGACGTCGAGCAGGGCGACGTCGGGGCGCAGCGCGGGGCCGCGCGCGACGGCCTGTTCGGCGGTGCCGGCCTCGCCGACGACGGTGATGTCGGGTTCGGCGTCCAGCAGGTCGTGCACGCCTCGCCGGACGACCTCGTGGTCGTCGAGGAGGAACACCCGGATCGGCTGCTCGCGGGGAGTGCCGGTCGTGTCGGTCATCTGGACACCTCTGGCGGTGGGGATACGGACGTGGACCTCCATGGTGGTGGCACCGGCGGGTACCGCACCAGGGCCGTATGGCCCATGGCGCGGCGTCGAACGGCCCGCCGGCGTCCGCCGATGTCAGTACAGCGAGTCGGTGCCGGGCCGTCCGGCGTTGGCCGGAACCTGCCCGTTGTCGAGGTCGAAGGCGACGTCGACGACGCCTTCCACGGCCCGGGTCATCCGGGCGACGACCGGCACGAGGGAGGTGTCGCGCAGTGTCCCGGTGAAGGTGACGACGCCGTCGGCGACCTGCGGGTGCAGGGTGGCCGGGCGGTTCGGGAAGAGCGGGTCGACGACCTGCCGGCCGACCTCCTCGGCGATGTCGTCGTCCGTGCGGAGGAACACCTTCAGCAGGTCGCCCCGGCTGACGACGCCGGCGAGCCGGCCCTCGGCGTCCACGACGGGCAGCCGCTTGACGCGCTTGCGGGCCATGGCCCGCGCGGCGTGCGCCAGCGTCGCGTCGGAGCGGACGGAGACGGCGGGAGTGGACATCAGGTCGCGGGCGGTGGTGCCGGACGCCTTGGCGAGCTCGTCCAGGTGCCGGTGCTGGTCGATCAGCAGCGGGTCGCGCTCGCGGTACTCCTCCTTGCGGAGCAGGTCCGCCTCGGAGACGACGCCGACCACCCGGCCGTCGCCCTCCAGAACCGGCAGGGCGCTGACCTTCCACTCGCGCATGGTCTGCACGATCTGCTTGAACGGCGCGTCGGGGCCGACCGCGACGACGGTCTGCGTCATCACGTCCCCGACGGTCATCGGCGAGCTCTTCATCAGTTCTCCTCGGACGGGTCGGACAGTGCGGCGAGCCCCTGGGGGCCGTAGAGGTCGAGCAGTCGGTTGCGGGAGCGGTGCAGTCGCTGGGCGACGGTCCTGGCGACGAACAGCGCGAGGGAACGGCCCAGTTCGGCGTCCTCCTGGCACATCTGCCGCACCTCGGCGCCGTCGAACTCCAGGGCGCGGACGGGGCCGACGGCGCGGGCGCCGAAGTGCCACACGTGCGGGGTGATCAGCCAGGACCAGCCGAGCAGGTCGCCGGTGTGCAGTTCGTCGACGACGGCGTGCGGCCGGGTCGGGACGCGCACGTCCAACTGCACGGTGCCGGAGCTGAGCAGCCAGAACCGGTCGGCCCGCCGCCCCTCCTCGAAGATCCGGGCACCGGCGGGGAACACGACCTCACGGGCGTGCGTCATGAGCCGTTCCCGGCTTTCGGGCGGCAGCGCGTCCAGCAGTCTCGGATGGGTGAGCACGATGCCTCCTCGTCGGTCTGCCCCGCCTCCCCCGCCGCCGGCCGCGTGCCGCGGTCGCCGCCGCGTGGCGCGGCCGGCGGTGGAACGGGGAGGCCGTTCACCCCTTCATCGTGCGGCGGCGCGGAACGCCGCGGGCAGGGGCCACAGGTCCCGGTGTCGGGCCGTTCGGCCCCGTTCCGGCGGGACCAACGAGGGGCTGCGGCGGCGGGGGCCCGCCGTTAGCGTGAACGGGAGGCCAAGGAGGTGCGCGATGGCGGACGGTCCGACGCACGGACTGCGGGCGGTGGTCTTCGACACGGACGGGGTGCTCACGGACTCGGCGTCCCTGCACGCGGAGGCGTGGCGGGAGGCGTTCGACCCCGTGCTGACGGCCGCCGGGCAGCCACCGTTCGACGCCGACGGCGAGTACCGCCGCTGGGTCGACGGACGCTCCCGGCTGGACGGCGCCGCGGCCCTGCTCACCGCCCGTGACCTGCGGCTTCCCGAGGGCGCGCCGGATGATCCGGCGGGCGTCGGCAGCGTCCGCGCGGTCGCGGCGGCGAAGGAGGCCGCGTTTGTCCGGCTGCTGCGGGAGCGCGGCGCGCCGGCCTGGCCGGACGCGGTACGGCTGCTGCGCGCGCTGCACGCCGCCGGGGTGCCCAGGGCGGCCGTGTCGGCGTCCCGGCACGCCAAGGAGCTGCTGGCCGCAGCCGGGCTGCGGGAGATGTTCGGCGTGCTGCTGGACGGCGGCGAGGCGGCCCGGCTGGGGCTGCCGGGGAAACCGGACCCGGCGCTGTTCCTGGCCGCCGCCGCCCGGCTGGGCGTGCCGGCCGGCGAGTGCGCGCTGGTGGAGGACGCGGTGGCCGGGGTGGCCGCCGGCCGGCGCGGCGGCTTCGGCCTGGTCGTCGGCGTCGACCGGACCCCGGACGGCGTCACCGAGCTGGCCGAACACGGCGCCGACGTTGTCGTCCGCGACCTCACCGACCTGTGGCCCGCGAAGCCGGAGGCAGCGCGATGAACTCCCTCGACGACCGCGACCACTGGGTCGGACTCCTCAGCCCCGACGACCGCGGGGACCACGGCCCGCACACCGGCTGGTGCTGGGTGTACAAGGGCTACGACCCGGCCGAGGAGCCGCTGCGGGAGGCGCTGTGCACCCTCGGCAACGGCCGCTTCGCCACCCGGGGCGCCCTCCCGGAGGCCGCCCCGCACGCCGAGCACCACTACCCCGGCACCTACGCCGCCGGTCTCTACAACCGTCTGACCTCCTACGTCGCCGGGCGCGACGTGGAGAACGAGGACATGGTCAACCTCCCCGACTGGCTACCACTGCGCTTCCGCCCACTGAGCGACGACGCGGACGACACCACCGGCGAGGAGAGTGGCGACTGGCCGTGGATGAGCCCCGACACCTGCGAGGTGTCCGACTACCGCCAGACCCTCGACCTGCGCGCCGGAACACTCCTCCGGGAGATGCTGCTGCGTGACCGTCGGGGCCGGGCGCTGCGGGTCTACCAAACCCGCTTCGTCCACATGGGCGACCCCCAGTACGCGGCGCTGCGGACGGAGTTCCGCGCCGAGGGGTGGAGCGGCACGCTGGAGGTCGAGTCCGCGATCGAGGGCGACGTCACCAACAGCGGCGTCGCCCGCTACCGGGCACTCGACGGCCGTCACCTGACGGACCACCGCACCGGCCACACCGACGACGGCCTGCTCTGGCTGACCTGCCGCACCCGCCACTCCGACGTGCACGTGGCCGTCGCCGCCCGCACGGCGGTCATCGCCCCCGAGGGCACCGGCCCCGAGTACCGGGCCCGGGAGCGGGACGTCGCCCAGACGGTCCGTCTCGACCTCGCCGACGGCGTCCCCGTCGCCGTGGAGAAGACCGTCACCCTGCACACCACCCACGACCCGGCCATCAGCGACCCGCTCGACGCCTGCCTGCACGGGCTGCGCACCGCGCCCGAACTCGACGACCTCCTGGTCGACCACCACGCCGCCTGGGAGCGGCTCTGGCAGCGCGCCGAACTGCACGTTCCCGGACTGGCGGGCTGCATCCTGCGGCTGCACCTGTTCCACGTCCTCCAGACGCTCTCCCCGCACACCGCGTCCCTCGACGTCGGCGTGCCCGCCCGCGGCCTGCACGGCGAGGCGTACCGGGGCCACGTCTTCTGGGACGAGGTCTTTGTCCTCCCCTACCTGAACCTGCACTTCCCGGAGGTCTCACGCGGCCTGCTGATGTACCGGCACCGGCGGCTGGGACGCGCCGTGGAGTCCGCCGCCGAAGCCGGCCACCGGGGCGCCATGTACCCGTGGCAGAGCGGCAGCGACGGCCGCGAGGAGACCCAGACCCTCCACCTCAACCCGCGCTCGGGCCGCTGGCTTCCCGACCACTCCCGCCTCCAGCACCACGTCGGCTCGGCCATCGTCTACAACGTGTGGCGGTACGGCCGCACCACCGGCGACCAGTCCTTCCTGCACGGTCCCGGCGCCGAGATGGCCCTGCAGGTCGCCCGCTTCTGGGGCGACTTCGCCGAGTGGGACGCCGACAGGTCCGCGTACCGGCTGCGCGGCGTCGTCGGCCCCGACGAGTACCACGAGGCGTACCCGGACGCCGACCGCCCCGGCATCGACGACAACGCGTACACCAACGTCACCGCCGCCTGGGCACTCTCCTTCGCCCTGGAGCTCTACCACGAGCTCCCCGAACCCCGCAGGGGCGAACTGGCCGAGAAACTCGCCCTCTCCCCCGGAGAGTTGGAAGGCTGGAAGGACATCTCGCACCGGCTGTACGTGCCCTGGCACCGGGGCGTCATCGACCAGTTCGAGGGCTACGGCCGCCTCGCCGAACTCGACTGGGAGGGCTACCGCGAGAAGTACGGCGACATCGCGCGCCTCGACCGCCTCCTGGAAGCCGAGGGCGACAGCGTCAACAACTACCAGGCGTCCAAGCAGGCCGACGTGCTCATGCTCGGCTACCTCTTCCCCCCGGACCAGCTCGCCGCGCTGTTCGAACGCCTCGGCCACCGCCTCGACCCCGACACCTGGCGGCGCACCGTCGACCACTACCTGGCACGCACCAGCGGCGGCTCCACCCTCAGCAGCCTCGTCCACGCCTGGGTCACCGCCCGCACCCACCGCGCCCAGGCCTGGCGCTTCTCCCGGGAAGCCCTGGTCAGCGACGTCGCCGACCTCCAGGGCGGCACCACCCCCGAAGGCATCCACCTCGGCGCGATGGCCGGCACCCTCGACCTGGTCCAGCGCGGCCTCACCGGCCTGGAGGCCACCGGCCAGGTGCTGCACCTGGACCCGGCGCCGCTGCCGTTCCTCTCCCACTTCGACCTGTCCGTCACGTTCCGGGGCCACTGGGGCGTGCGGCTCAGCCTGGAGGGCGGACGACTGCGCGTCACCGTCCCCGACTCCGCGCAACGCTCCCTCCCCCTCCAGATCAACGGCCACCGTGTCCACATCACCCCCGGCGAAACCCACACCCTCCAACTCCCCCAACCCCACGAAGACGTGTAGTCCAACGGCCCGCCGTGTCCCCTCGGCCCCTCTCCCACCGAAAGATTCGGGCCGAACGGCCCCCGGGCGGGACTTGTGGCCCCTGCTCCCGGGCACCCGGCAGGGCGACCGTAGAGACAGAAGCGCGGAACCACGGTGTTCCGCCCCGGCAGGAGGAGATGACCATGTCCGCGATCGTGACAGTCGGTGTCGACGGCTCGCCCGAGAGCCGCGCCGCCGCCCGCTGGGCGGCCGACGAGGCCCGCCGCCGCGCGGCGACCCTGGACATCGTGTTCGTCCGCGAGGTCGACCCGCACCCGCACCCGTACACCACCCTGTACGACCCGGACAAGGAGAGCAGCTGGGCGCAGACCCTGCTGCGGGAGATCGCCGCCGAGGCGTCCGAAGCCCACCCCGGACTGCCGGTCACCACCCGCCTCCTGTCCGGCTACGCCGCGCAGCTCCTCCCCGAGGCCGCCGCCGACTCCGACATGCTCGTCCTCGGCACCCGCGGCATCGGCGCCGTCGCCGGCTTCTTCATCGGCTCCGTCGGCCTGCCGACCGTCGCCCACCTCAACCGGCCCGTCGTCCTCGTCCGCGCCCCCGAGAAGAGCACCGCCGCCACCCCCGTCGACGCCGGCGACGTCGTCGTCGGACTCAAGCTCAACCGCCCCGCCGAGGACCTGCTGGCCTTCGCCTTCGAAGCCGCCGCCGGCCGCTCCGCCCGGCTCCGCGTCCTGCACACCTGGGACCTGCCGCCCACCTACGGCGTCCGGCCCATCGCCGCCCCCACCGGTGCCGAAGCCGAACTCTCCCAGGAACGCTCCGAAGCCCTGGACACCGCGCTCCGGCCCTGGCGGGAGAAGTACCCGACCGTCGAGATCCTCTGCGAAGCCGTCGTCGGCCGCGCGGCACACCACCTCATCGAGGCCGCCGACGGCGCCTCCCTCGTCGTCGTCGGCCGCCGCCTGCGCCGCACCCCGATCGGCGCCCGCATCGGCGCCGTCGCCCACGCGGTCATGCACCACGCGACCGTCCCGGTCGCCGTCGTCCCCCACGACTGACAGCAGGCACGCACCATGTCACGGACGGACACCCCCAACGCCGGCGTGCCACGCGGAACCCGCGCGGCACGCCGGCACAGCCCCCTCCGCCGCCGCGTCGACCGCGTCGAGACCCGGGCACGCACCCTCCTCGCCGTCCTCCTCGTCGCCGGCGGCGGCTGGGCCGCGGCCGCCTCCGGCACCGCCGCCTACGAAGCCCAACACGACATCGTGCGGACCCAGACCGCCGAACGCGCCCCCTTCACCGCCACGTTGACCGGCGACGCCAACGGCACCACCGGCCGCCTCGGCGACAACGCCCACCGCGCGCGCGTCGTCTGGGACGACACCGACGGCAACGAGCGCGCGGGCGTCGCCCACGTCCGCGCCGACGCCCGCGCCGGCGAGACCGTCGACATCTGGGTCGGCCCGGACGGCCGCGTCACCGACCGCCCCGCCCCCGCGACCTCCGCACCCCTCGCCGGCGCCGTAGCCGGCGGCGCGGCGGCAGGCGCGGCGACGGCCGCCGCCCTCGCCGCCGCCTACGCCCTCCGCCGCACCTGCGACCGCCACCGCGACCACCTCTGGGAAACCGAATGGGCCGCCGTCGAACCCAAGTGGTCGCACCGCCAAACCAATTGACCCCCAACGGGTGACACC